>JAYUUX010000453.1:0-4039 GCA_043754645.1 Verrucomicrobiales bacterium
GTGGCCTTGAAGTCGTTGTCGTTTCCGACCAGCAGGAAGAAGTCGTCCGGGTTCTCCGGCTCGCCGACGGGGAAGAGGGCGAGCCCCTCCCATTTCTCCGATACGGTGCTCTGGTCGTAGACCGCGTTCGTGTTCAAGCCGAACTTGGAGAGCTGGGCAAGATCGAGAAGATCGATGAGGTCCGACCTCGGGGTCGTCGCCACACCCGGAACGGCATTCGTGGCCGGCAGAGACACCGCACCGGGAGCTCCCAGTTCCAGGTCATAGGCCGTGTTCACGATGTTCGTCGCCCCCGAGATCGTCGCCGCGACGACCCGCTTGTAGATGGGCGAACCGTTGGCCGCACCCAGGCCGATGCCGTCCCGTTCGAGCGCGAGGAAGTTGGTCGAGTTGACGGCGATCAGCTCGCTGAGCGGGGTGTGGCGATTTCGCGCGGCGCTTCCGTTGAGCGTGAGCGGGTAGACGAACTCCGAGACCACGGTGCCGTAGGTGGCCGAGGCGGGCACGATGTCCCAGACCAACAGACGCGTGTGGATGCTCGCGTTGGCACCGCCGCCGTCCTGGATGGTCGGGCTCTGGAGCACGGCTGCGAGCCGCGTTCCGGCCGGCAGGATCGTCAGGCCTTCCAGACCACGATTGTTGCGACGACCTGACGCCGGGGCCGTCGCGCCGTTGAAGTTGTTCGTCCGGGGAAATCCCGCGCCGTTCTTCGGCACCAACGCCGGAGGCGGCAGGAAAGTCGCTTCGAGATCACCGGAGGCCGAGAACTTGAAAACGGCCGGCCCGTATTCGTCGCTGATGAAGAAGCCTCCTCCGGGAGCGAGGACGATTCCTTCCGCATCGATCGCCCGGCGTCCCCCGCCAAGGCTGTTGGTCCGGCTCTGCGGCCACGTCTGGACGCTCGCATCCGCGGGATCGAAACCCGTGAAATAGTTCGTCTGGTCGTAGGTCAGAAGGATCGTCTGGGAATTGCTCAACGTGATCTGGTTCTGGGAAACGGGACCGGCACCGACGTAGGGCGTGAAGGAGAAGGTAAACACCTGGATGCGCGCCCGGAAATCCTGGGCGCCGTCGCCAAATCCACGGTCCGGCAGGCCGTAGAGCGTCCCGGAATAGGTTCCCCCCTGGCGGACGACGGACGACGGATCCAAGGCCATCGCCGAAAAGATCCCGCCCAGTGTGTCGACGTTGGTGCCGAGACGGTCGAACGAATTGGCGGGCACACGGCCCACGCCGAAAAGTCCCTTGTTGAGATAACCCTCGAACTGGGCGCGGGCGGACTGGGCGGCGACCGAAACGAGGAGGCAAGCACAGAGGATTCGGCAGGAAAGAGACTTCATCTGCCACAATTCTCAGGCGTCAGGTTACGAACCCGCGTCCGCCATGTGACTCCTGCGAAAACTCGGATCCACGCCCCGCGAGGCCTAATCCAGCGGCAGACCCATCTGCCGATCCATGCTTGGAGGGACGCGGAACGACTGCGTCGAAAGGTTGAAACGATTCCCATCAATCCCCGCCTTGCGACACGCCGTGTGGAACTGCTGACGGGCCTGCTCGGCGAAGATTCCCGTGCCGGTCATACGCGTCTTGAAGTCCGCCCGGTAGAGTTCGCCGTCACGGACGGCCTTGATGCGGTTCAGGACCTTCTCGCGGCTGTCGGGATACCAGCGCTTCAGCCAATCGTCGAAGAGCTCCTTCAAGGCATGGGGCAACCGCAGCATGACGTAGCCGGCGGATTTCGCGCCGGCATCGGTCGCGGCTTTCAGGATGGGCATGATCTCGTGATCCGTCAGGCCCGGGACGACTGGCGCGACCATCACCCCAACCCTGATCCCAGCCGCCGCCAGTGTGCTGATCGTTTCCAAACGCTGCCGGGGCGACGTGGTCCGCGGCTCCATCCGACGGGCCAACTCGGCGTCGAGGGTCGTGACCGACACATAGACGGCCGACGCGTTGTAGCGCGAAAGCTCCTGCAGCAAGTCGATGTCGCGGGTCACCATCGCGTTCTTGGTCACAATCCCGACCGGGTTGCGAAACTCGGCGAAGACCTCGAGGCAACGACGCGTGATACTCAGCTTCCGTTCGATCGGCTGGTAACAGTCGGTCACTCCCGCCATCGCCACGACCTGCGGTTTCCAGCGCGCTGAGGACAACTCCTTCCGCAGAAGCTCGGGGGCATCCTCCTTCCCCATGATCTTGGTCTCGAAATCCAAGCCGGACGAGAAGCCGAGATACTCGTGCGTGGGCCGCGCGTAGCAGTAGATGCAGCCGTGTTCGCAGCCGCGATACGGGTTCAGGCTGACGTCGAACGGGATGTCCGGGCTGTCGTTCTTGTTGAGAATGGTCTGCGACAGGTCGCGATAGAACACCGTCTTCGGCCGGGGCGGACCTTCCTCCAATTCATCCGGAAATGGTTCCGCGTCGGGATCGGGCTCGACGTTCAGGCGCTCGAAGCGGTTCGCCGGGTTGGAAGCGGCGCCGCGGCCGGCAATCGAGGAGTTCGGATTCATCTTTTGTCACGCTACTGACACTGCCGGGACATCCGCTGTCCGTGCGTCATCTGTTCGTCGTCGGATCGTTGCCGGGCTTTCGGCGGCACGTCACGCCGTTGTCACGTGCCGGGTTTGTGATTGGTCCCGAGGCGACCTCTAGAGCGTCTCACCCCAACTAAAGCCTGCCATGAAACACCAAGACAACAAAACCGTCCTCTTCCGTGCCCTCTGCACGGCCGGCGTCCTTCTGGGCGCCTCGTCCGGCGCCCACGCGCAAAACCTCGGCCCTTCCACCTCGTTCGCTCCCTATCTGGTGCCCACCGCGCCCGGTGTCAGCTTTACGTCGCTCCGCGCAGTTGAAGACGCCACCTCCAAAGGCCTGCCCCAGATGGTCGGCATTCCGGACGGCCTCGGCGCCTATGACAACGGCAACGGGACGTTCACGATCCTGATGACCCACGAACTGGGGAACACCCAAGGAAACGTCCGTGCCCATGGTTCCACCGGGGCTTTTGTCTCCCAGTGGGTGATCGACAAGTCGACCCTCGAAGTGAAAAGCGTCTCCGACCTCATCACGAGCGCTGTCCTCGCAAACCCGCTCGGTTCCACAGCATTCGGCCGCTTCTGTTCCGCAGATCTTCCCGACCAGTCCGCATTCCAGTTCGGCGGACTTGGCACCTCGTCGAAAATTTTCATGACCGGGGAAGAGTTCGGAGCCGAGGGTCGCGCGTTTGGCATCGTGGCCACGGGATCCGACGCGGGCAAAGCGTTCGAGTTGCCGGCTCTCGGGAAGTTCTCGTGGGAGAACTCGATCGCCAATCCCCTCGCCCAGAAGAACACGCTTGTCGCCGGGACCGACGACGGCGGCAACGGCCAGGTCTACTTCTATCTCGGCGAGAAGAAGGCTTCAGGAAGCGATGTCGAAAAAGCCGGATTGACCGGCGGAAATCTCTACGGCCTCAAGATCGACGGCTTGGCGACCGAGGTTGACGGAACCAGCCTCCCCGCCAACACACGATTCTCCCTCGCTCCACTGGGTGATGTGACGTCCAAGACTGGAGCAACCCTGCAATCCGAAAGCGTGACTGCAGGAGTAACCGGTTTCCAACGCCCGGAAGACGGCGCCTGGAATCCCGTCAATCCAAGCGAATTCTACTTTGTCACGACCGACGGCTCCGGTGCCACGGATCGGAGCCGCCTTTGGAAGATGACCTTCGATGATCTGGCAAACATCAGTCTCGGCGGCAAAGTGGAGATGGTCCTCGACGGCACTGAGGGCCAGCTGATGTTCGATAACATCACCATCTCGCCCGACGGAAAATCGGTCCTCCTGCAGGAGGATCCCGGCGGCAATGCCCGGCTCGCCAAGATCTGGAACTATGACATCGCCACCGACGGGCTATCGGAGCTCGCTCGCCATAGTCCCTCGTTGTTCGCAACGACGTCGACTCAGGGCAATTTCAGGTTCAACTGGGACGATGAATCGTCCGGCATCATCCCGCTGTGGGACATCCTCGGGCCCGGTTACTACGCCGTCGACGTGCAGG
>JAYUUX010000454.1:0-2499 GCA_043754645.1 Verrucomicrobiales bacterium
AAGAAGCATCCCGGCATCAAGCTCCTCGACATCTACTACCACAAGGAGACGCCCGCCGACGCCGTCGCCAAGATCGAGCAGGTCATGCAGGCCAATCCCGACATCACGGGCTGGGGACTCCTCGGGGGTTGGCCGCTCTTCACCGACAACGCGCTCAAATGGCCGCCTGGCTCCATCAAGTGCGTCTCCGTCGACGCCCTTCCGCAACAGCTCGGCTACGTCCGCAGCGGCCACGTGCAGCGGCTCCTTTCCCAGGATGTCTACGGTTACGGCTACAAGTCGGTGGAGCACCTCGTGAACAAGCTCCACCTCAAGCAGGCTACCAAGGCCGCGGTGGACAACTCGCCGCTCACCGCCGTGGGCAAGGACAACGTCGAGGCCTTCGCGAAGAACTGGGAGAAGTGGCTGCCCAAGTGATCCGCCCCGCGAACTGACCCACCCGCTCCATCGTGGCCAAACCCGAACTCCTCCAGGTCAAGATCGGCTACAAGTTCCGCAAACCGGAACTGCTCAACCTCGCGTTGACCCATCCGTCGATGACCCATGAGATCGGCTCGGGCCATCCGCACAACCAGCGTCTCGAGTTCCTCGGCGACTCCGTGCTCGGCCTCGTCCTGACGCGGATGCTCTACGACAAGTTTCCGAGGGTGGACGAAGGTTCGCTGACCCAGACGCGTGCGCGCCTGATCAACGCCAAAACCGTGGCCGAACGCGCCAAACGCATCGAGCTCGGCAAATACATCGTCATGAGCTGGAGCGAAGAGGGCAGCGGCGGACGGGACAAGATGTCCGTGCTTGCCGACGGCTTCGAGGCGCTCGTCGGCGCGATTCTGATCGATGGCGGACTGGATCCGGTCGAGAAGTTCGTCCTCGCCTGCTACGACGACATCATTCCCACGCTCAGCATCACGCCCAACGTCGAGAACCCGAAGGGCGAGCTGCAGGAGATCTTCCAGGCCCAGTCGCCCGAGGCGCCCAAATACGTGCTTCTCGGGACGTCCGGCCCCGACCACGACCGCGCGTTCGAATCCGCCGTGACCCACGGCGGCAAGGAGCTCGGGCGCGGTTCAGGCCGCAGCAAGAAGGAGGCGGAAAGCGCCGCCGCCGCCGCCGCGCTGACCACGCTCCGCGACACGCTCAACGCCAAGCACGGCTACGCGCCGGCCGAAAAAAAACCGGCCGTCTGACCGCCGGCGCTCTCGAAAACGCTTCCCCGCTTTTCCGCGCTCTGCCTACGATTTGAGGATTTCACAGACCACAATAACGACTTCATGAACACCGTCCAACAGCTCAAGACCATCAAGAAGAACACCGCCGCGAAGGTCGGCGCTGAACTCTCCCGCACCGGCGGCCTCCTCCGCCTCGCGCCCGCCTGGGTGCCGCGCTCGTTCCTCCAGCCCGGCCTGCGCATCAAGCTCCACCCGGACGACACCTACGCCTACGGCCTGAACCGCGGCGGCATCGACGAACGCTGGTTCGCCTCGACGACAGTCACCGCCAACGAAGGCCGCGCGGCCGACGAAGGTTTGAACTACTGCGTCGTGGGCAAGGAACGCTTCACACTGGCCCAGGCCGTTGAGGACACCGGCGCGACGCTGGTCGGCAAGGCCATCTGGAAGAAGTATGGCAAGTGGCCGGTCTACTCGAAGTTCTTCGACAACATGGGGCCGATTCCCCACCACATGCACCAGTCGAAGGCGCAGGCGAAACTCGTCGGCCAGGAAGGCAAGCCGGAGTCCTATTACTTCCCGCCGCAGCACAACAACGTCGGCAACAACTTCCCCTACACGTTCATGGGCTTCGAGCCCGGCACGACGAAGGAGCAGGTCAAGCAGTGCATCCGCAATTGGAACAAGGGCGACAACGGCATCCTTGATCTCTCCAAGGCCTACCGCCTGAAGCCCGGCACCGGTTGGCTCATCGATCCGTGCATCCTCCATGCGCCCGGTTCGCTCTGCACCTACGAGCCGCAGTGGGGCAGCGACGTCTTCGGCATGTATCAGAACCTCGTCGAAGGCCGTGAGGTTCCTTGGTCGCTCCTCGTGAAGGACATGCCCAAGTCCAAGCACAACGACATCGACTTCATCGTCGACCAGCTCGACTGGGAGAAGAACGTGGACCCGAACTTCAAGGACAACCACTACCTCGAACCTGTCCCGGTCGCCGACACGCGCAAAGAAGGCTTCGTGGACCGCTGGATCGTCTACGGCAAGGTCGATGGCGAACAGCTCTTCACCGCGAAGGAACTCACCGTCGATCCCGGCACCAAGGTCACCATCAAGGACACCGGCGCCTACGGCCTCATCTGCGTCCAGGGTTCCGGCAAGATCAACGGCCTGCCGCTCAATTCGCCCAAGCTGATCCGCTTCAATGAACTGACGGAGGACGAATATTTCTGCACCGAGGACGGCGCGAAGAACGGCGTCACCTTCGAGAACACCAGCGAGACCGAACCCCTCGTCACCCTCCGCTACTTCGGCCCCGAAGTGAACTCCGACG
>JAYUUX010000455.1:0-4336 GCA_043754645.1 Verrucomicrobiales bacterium
CCCGCTCCTACCATGACCCGCTTTCCTTTTGCAGAACCTTCAGGACACTACCCGGTGCGGCAATGCCGGAGTGGCGGACCTTGTCGGTATTGGGCTTCGATGCGGCTCGCCGGGAGGCTTCGCCCTACCACGCCGGGCCTTCGTATCCTCCGACCCAGCTGGGAGACGCACCTCAATACCTCGGCTCCATCCAATGGATGTTCGAGTCGGGATACTCGACGAGGAGGAACCGGTCTTTGCCCTTGGTCACCAGACGGGATCTCAAGGGCTTCCTCGAAGGCCACTCGTCACCTTCGCCGATGGCGAGGTAGTGGGTAGTGTCTCCATTGTTGTCCAACCAGCGAAAGCCTGGAGCTATTCTACCCAAAGCCTCTCTATTTTCCCGGCTGTTCCACTTTTTGGAAAAATCGTAGCTGCGGTAACGACTTACCTGTTCGCTCGACAATTGGCTCAGCACCAGGACACGCCAGCTATGGATCGGCCCACCAGCTACGGGTTGGTATTTAGTTGGGGGGAAAGAGCCATGCTCGTCATGGTAGGCGAGCAGAACGGCTTCGAGTTGGTCGAATCTGCCTGCGGACACCAAATTGTAGGCTCGGTTACGAGCGTCGAGGAGGTTCCATCCCAGCCAGAATGCGACGATGGGCAAACCGACCAGACAGCCCACCAGCAAAACGATTTTGAATGAGCGTCGAGTCGTCATAGGCAGTTTAGCCTCCGATCCAGTTTGAAGTTACTCTTCAAAACCTCGGCTCCATCCAATGGATGTTCGAGTCGGGATACTCGACGAGGAGGAACCGGTCTTTGCCCTTGATCACCAGACGGGATCTCAAGGGCTTCCTCGAAGGCCACTCGTCG
The DNA here is from genome assembly GCA_043754645.1 of Verrucomicrobiales bacterium. Taxonomy (GTDB): domain Bacteria; phylum Verrucomicrobiota; class Verrucomicrobiia; order Limisphaerales; family CANJSG01; genus CANJSG01. The sequence continues at coordinate 859 of JAYUUX010000455.1, forward strand.
CCTTCGCCGATCGTGAGGTAATGGGTCGTCTCACCTTCGCCGTTCAACCTGAAAAAGCCCGGAGCCATTTGCCCCAAAGTCTCCACGTTTTTTGGGCTGTTCCACTTCTGGGAATAATCAGCGGTTACACGCGGATCGCCGTAAATCGGGAACAGTAGAACGCGCCAGCTATGAACTGGCCCATCGGGAACCGGCTGGTATCGGGCAGGAGGAAAAGCCCCGTGATCGGTGTGATACAGCTCAAGCGCGAACGTGAGCTGGGCAAATCTGCCTTCAGACCTGCTGTCCCTCGCCCGGTTTTCGGCGTCACGGTAAAGTTCTCTTACCAAAAGCACCGCGAGGCAGATAGCAACCAGACAAACCAAGACCAGCGCGGTTTTGAGAGTGCGTAGAGACTTCATGTAGTCTTCCGATTTCGTTCCGTCAGTGACCTGGACAAGACCGAGTTCCTAGCGCTCTTTGCGCTTTCTTGCGGCCAACTATTCCTTCGGACCTTGGCCTTCGGTCTTCGTCATTACCGCCGGCAACACGACGACTTCGATCCGACGATTCCTCGCCCTGCCCTCCACGGTGTCGTTGCCGGCGATGGGCCGGAATTCCCCATGGCCCAGCGCTCCAAGACGTCTCGGATCAACGCCGCATTGTTCCTGGAGAAACTGGACGGCCGCCAAGGCCCGCCCTGACGAAAGCTCCCAGTTGCTGGTGAACCGGCCGCGGGCGCCGCGGATCGGAACATTGTCCGTGTGCCCGACGACGTGGATCTGGCGACCGGGTGCCTGTTGGAGCACAGCGGCGATTTTGCGGAGAACCTGTTGCCCCTCGGGCTTCACATCGGCCTCGCCCGAGTCGAAGAGCACCTGGTCGAGGATGTTGACGGTGAGCTGGCCCTTGAGTTCCGAGATGGTGACGTCCTTCGACTCCAAAGCCGTGCGCATGTCCTTTTCGAGCTGGGACTGGGCTTCGGTGACTTCCTCCTTCGCCTTGGCGAGCGCGTCGGCTTCGGCTCTGGCTGCTTCCAACTCGGCCCGGAGACGGGCGAGTTCGGTCGTGTTCGTCTCGATGCGCAGTTTGGTGCCGCCCGCGATGGCGCGCAGGTCGTTGAGGTCAGAGCGTTGTTGCCACACCACGATCGCGAGAGTCCCACAGATCATCACGAGGGTGACGACGCCGACGATTTTCCAGAATTCCTTTGGCATCGCGCACGAAACAACGGCAATGGCTTCGGCCCGGCAAGCCGGAAGGTGGCGAAGTTATTGGATCACCGATCCAAAGGCTCGAAGAACCGGTCCCATCGGGGCGCGTAATGCCGCTTGGGATCGACGGACAGTGCCACAGTCGAAACCCGACCCACGATGCGGCTGCGCTCCACTGCGCCCCAGAAACGCGAGTCGTAGGAGTTGCTCCGGTTGTCACCCATCATGAAGTAACCGCCGGCGGGCACGGTGAATGGACCGAAGTCCCGCGGTGCCTGCACTGCCGGCGCGGTCATCACAGCGTGGGGTTTGTCTATCAGGAGTTCGCGCCCGAACTCATGGGCGGCCCGCTCAGCTCCTTCAATCCGTCTGCTGATGTCGTCGGACAGCGGCTCGTAGGCAACCGGCTGGCCGTTGATGAAGAGCCGATCGCGGCGGAGTTCGATGACATCGCCCGGAAGACCGATGACGCGCTTCACGAGTCGCATTTCATCCTTCGGGGAAAAGAAGACGACCACGTCGCCACGGGCCGGGTTGCTCCATTCGGCGAGATGCCAGGTGGTAAAAGGCACCTTGAGGTCATAGGCCAGCTTGTTCACCCAGACCCGGTCGCCCTCGAGAATGGTCGGCTTCATCGAGCCCGTCGGCACGTCGTTCCAGTCGGCCAACGCGGATCGAACCGAGCCAACGACAATCAGCACCGTGAGCATCGGCTTGACCCACTCGCGCCAGAGTCGACGAGGAAACGATGGACGGGATGAGGGCGAATTCTTGGGCTTCACCCGCATTCGAGCCGACACAGGCCGGGTTCGTTCAATCGTCAAAACGAAAACGGCCCCGGAGTTGTCCCGGGGCCGTCGCCAAAACTGCGTCGCGAACTACATCCCCATGATCTGGTAGCCGCAATCGACGTAGATCACCTGGCCCGTGATGGCCGCCGCGCCGTCGCTCGCGAGGAAGGTGCCGGTGGCGCCAAGTTCCTCGGGGAGGACGTTGCGTTTGAGCGGTGCGTGGGCCTCGTAGTGTTTCAGCATGTCGCTGAAGCCGGCGATGCCGCGGGCGGCGAGCGTGTTGACCGGGCCGGCGCTGATGCAGTTCACGCGGATCTTCTTCGTGCCAAGATCGTAGGCGAGATAGCGGGTGCTGGCTTCGAGAGCCGCCTTGGCCACGCCCATGACATTGTAGTGCGGCACGACCTTCTCCGCGCCGTAGTAGCTCATGGCGACGATGCTGCCGCCGTCGGTCATGAGCGGCGCGGCGCCACGGGCCAACGCGATCAGCGAGTAGGCGCTGATGTCGTGGGAGATCTTGAAGGCATCGCGGGTGGTGTTCACGAACTGGCCTTCCAGCGCCTCTTTCGGTGCGAAAGCCACGCTGTGGAGAAGCAGGTCGAGCTTGCCGAACTTCTCGCCGACGGTTTTGAAGACGGTGGCGATGTCGTCGTCGCGCGTGACATCGCAGGGCATGAGCAGCGTGTCCGCGCCGAACGTGCCGGCGAGTTCCTCGACGTTGTCCTTGAGGCGTTCGCCCTGGTAGGTGAAGGCGAGTTTGGCACCCGCCCTGTGCCAGGCCTGGGCGATGGCCCAAGCGATGGACCTTTTATTGGCGACGCCGAAGACGATACCGGTTTTTCCTGCGAGCGATGACATAGGTGACGTGGATTTAAGCGGACTGCGGCGATGGGGACAGGGAAATTTTTGGCTCAACAATCCACCTCTTTCTCGTTCTCCTTCTCGAAGGGTTCCGAGAAGGAGAACGAGAACGAGAAGGATTCAGGCCACCGCAACTTCTTCGATCGCCTTCCGGCAATACCACTTCACCGCGTTCGACATGGCGGGCTGCAAATCGTCGAGGTCCTCCGCCGCGCACCAGCGGATGTCGTGATGCTCGGCGGCGGCGAGGGCGAGCGCGCCGCGCCTCGGACGCGCCCAGTAAATCATCCCGATGTGCTCGTGCGTGGCGCTGATGCGATGGATGTCGAGGAAGCGCGGCGCGAGGAGCGCGCGCGTGCCCGGCTCGGTGGTGGGCGGACGCTCGCCGAGCAGTTCCACCTCGAAACCGCTCTCCTCGCGGGCTTCGCGGAGCGCGGCGGCCTCGGGATCCTCGTCGAGTTCGATGTGGCCGCCGAGCGGGAGCCACTTGTCGAGCTTGCGATGGTGGATGAGCAGCACCCTGCCGTCATGCACCACGAAGATGGCCACGGTGAAATCGATCTTCTCGTGAATATGCGCCATGCGGCGCGGAGTTAATCACGGACAAACTCCGGTGAACACGGAGAAAACGGC
>JAYUUX010000456.1:0-2005 GCA_043754645.1 Verrucomicrobiales bacterium
CGACCGGGTTGAATCCGTGTTCCACCAAACGGAAGTGGGCGAGGCCGAGCAAGGATTCGTTGATGCCCTCGGCGCTGTTCACCCGGGGTTTTTCGATCAGGTCTCCCGCGAGATGCTCCCGGATCACCTGGTTCCAGGGCACGTCGTTGTTGAAGGCTCGGATAAGATAGTCTCGATAGCGCCAGGCATTCGGAATCTCGGGATCTCCTTCGCTGCCGTGCGTCTCGGCGAAGCGCATCAGGTCCATCCAATGCCGCGCCCAGTGTTCGCCGAAGCGCGGCGAAGCCAAAAGCCGATCGACTACCTTGGCGTAGGCATCTGGTTTGGGATCGTCGACAAACGCGCGGACTTCATCCGGCGTCGGCGGCAGACCGGTCAACGCGAACGTCACGCGGCGGATGAGCGTGCGGCGATCGGTCGGCGGAGCGGACGGGAGTCCGGCGGCCTCCATTTTTGCCAGAAGGAACCGGTCCACGGGATGCGTGGACCATTTCTTGTCCCTCACGGACGGAACCGCCTGTTTGGTGACCGGCTTGAAGCTCCACCAATCCTTGCGCGCACTGAACGTCGCGTCCCACGAAACGCTGTTGGCGGCGGCGAGAGTCGGGGCTGTTTCGCGAGGGTCCGGCGCGCCCTGGTTGACCCACTTCACGAAGTCCGCGATCACCGCGTCCGACAGCTTGGGCCGGTCTTTGGGCATCTCGGAATCCGGATCCTCGTGGCGTATCGATTGGATCAGACGGCTCTTCTTGGCATTGCCCGGAACCAGCGCCGGACCGGAGTCGCCGCCCTTGAGCAGGCCGTCGCGGAAGTCTACCCGCAGGCCGCCCTTCTGCTTCTTGGCCCCGTGGCACTCGTAGCATTCGGTCGCGAGCATTGGCCGGATGCGCTGCTCGAAGAAGTCGAGTTGCGCGGGCGTGGCCGCGCCCGCGGTTCCGCAGACCAGTGAGCACCACAGCGCGACCGCAGTGGCGAACGAGAGCTTCAGTAGATTGGCGGGGTGAGATGGCATCGGCGCTCCCCGCAATATGGGCTCTCGCCGCAAAGTCTTCCGGGGTCCTGTGTTGAATACCTACTGGCACTCTCCGCTGTCATGCGGAAAAGCCGGAAGACATGATCAACGCGGAAATGCGCCCCTTGGTTGAGCGGGCCTGCATTGCCATCACCTACGCGTGTTCGACTAGGCCAGCACCCGCTCCAAGAGCGCGTTCATCCGTTTGAGCATGGCGCGGGGATCTTCCATCACGCCGGCGGCGACACGGGCCTGGTCGAGAATTGTCTCAGCGATCTCGACGGCGAAGGGCGCATCCTTTTGCCGCATCTGTTCCAGCCGAACTATGATCGGGTTGGCCGGATTGATCTCCATGTCGTGGGCAGCGGGAGCCATGGCGTCGTCGTCCTTCTTCATGGCCTTGAGCATGCGCCGCATGCTGCTCGTCATGAATTTGTCGGAGTCGACCACGACGGCGGGGCTTTCGACGAGGCGTTGCGAAACGCGGACTTCGCCGACCTTGTCGCCGAGTGAGGCCTTGAGCCATTCGGCGAGGGACTTGCCGGTCGCTTCGTCGAGAGCGCCTTCCTTCTTCGGTTCGTTCAGGTTCAGGTCGGCCTTCTCGGCGGCCTTGAGCGGTTTGCCGTCGAACTCCCGCAGGTGGTCCATGACGAATTCGTCCCAGGCGTCGTAGAGAAAGAGCACCTCGAACTTCCGCTCACGGAACACCTCGTAGTAGGGGCTGGCTTCGGCCGCGGCGCGGTTGGGCGCCATCAGGCAATAGATCTCCTTCTGCTCGGACGGCATGCGCTTCACGTAGTCGACGAGCGAGGTGGTCTTGTCCGCTTCGATCAACGACGACTCGTAGCGGACCAGCTTGCCGATCGCGTCCTTGTGGGTGAAATCGGTGACGATGCCTTCCTTCAGGAAGCGCTGATACTCGGTGTAGAACTTCTCGTAGGCTTCCGGATCCTTCTCCGCCGTTTCGTCGAGGAACTTGAGGAAGCGGCTGGT
>JAYUUX010000457.1:0-2493 GCA_043754645.1 Verrucomicrobiales bacterium
AGGAAGTATTGCCCCTCGTAAATCGCCCCCGCGCGCAGCATCGGATAAATGAAGTCGCTCGCGAACTCCTCCTGCAAATCATCAATGTAGATTTTGCTCGCGCCCGTCTTCTTCGCCTTCGCGTTCAAGCCCTTGAGTTCGTCTTCCTGGCCGATGTTAGCGCAGAAGCAGATCATCTCGGCGTTGCCGTAGGTGTCTTTGATCCAGGAGAGCAGCACCGAGGTGTCGAGGCCGCCGGAGTAAGCGAGGACGATTTTCATGTTCGGATAGACAAGTCGCCGAGAGTGAAGGGCAAGGCGGCGGGTGTGGAAAGCGGTTTCTGGCGGGGCCGGTTCGGACCCCGGTTCAGTCGCGCTCGATGCGGTCGGGGAGTTCGTTACGGTCGTCGCCGGAGCGGGGGAAATGTTTCGCCAACAGTTCGCCGACCGTGGTGATGCCGGCGAGCACGCCGTCCGTGAAGCCGCCCGCCTTGAACCGTTCCGAGATCGTCGCGCTGACGCCGCTCCAGAATTCCTGGCCGCAACGGACGTGGATGGCCTCGTCGCCGATGACGGCGAACTGCTGCGACTTCGGCACGAAGTAAAGGAGGACGCCGTTGCGGAGCGCGGTCTTGTCCATGCCGAGGCGGGCGAAGGCTTCGGCGGCTTCGGCCAATACGTCCTTGGCGAAATGGCGCGAGACGTAGACGCGGATCTCGCCGGAGGAACGCGTCTCCGCTGCGGCGATGGCTTGGAGGATGACCGCGTCGTCGAGCTGGTTGATGAAGGCTTTCGGATTCATGGATTCGTCACCAACTACCGCTGGCGCCGCCGCCGCCGGAACGTCCGCCACCGCCGCTGAAGCCACCAAACCCTCCGCCTCCGGAACCCCAGCCGCTGGAGCCACCTCCGCCCCAGCCGCCCGAGAATCCACCCCAATCACGGCGGCGACCGCTGCGGAATTCACGGCCCGACGAACCGCCCACGATGATGCTCCATGTGACGAAGAGGGCGACAAGTGCGGCGCCGATCCCGGCCGCCCCAAACACCAGGACGGAGACGGGGTGGCCGATTCCGCCGACAATTCCGCCGACCAACGCATCCGAAGTGCGACCAAGTCCGGTCGTTGATGACCGCGTGAGAACCCGGCCGAAGCCCCCGGCAATGACGCCGACGATGAGCGCGAGGACCGCCAGAGCCCGGCTCCTGGGGGTGATCAGCTTGGAAGCCACCGTGGATCCGGTGCCTTTGTATTCGCCCTTCGACGCCGCGATCAGCGCATCGACCCCGGCCTCGACTCCGCCGGCGTAGTCGCCGTTCCGAAACCGGGGTGTCATGTCGTCCTCGATGATCCGTTTGGCCAACGCGTCGGGGATGGCCCCTTCGAGGCCGTAGCCCACTTCGATCCTGATCTTCCGGTCTTCAGTGAAGACGAGGACGAGGACGCCGTTGTCCCGGCCCTGCTGCCCGATCTGCCATGCTTTGAAGACCCGGCTGGCGTAGTCGCTGATCTCCGCCGCTTCGGGCAATCGTTTGTAAACCGCAACGACGATCTGGCCAGAAGTCTCCCGCTCATAGGCGTCAAGCCGCTGGAGGAGCCGTTGTTGGACGGGGCCCGGGAGAACACCCGCCTGGTCCTCCACATACCGGGCCGGCTTTACGGGGACGGTCTCCGCGGCCATCATCGGGTTCAGCGAAGCGGCTGCGATCGTGAGCAAGGCGATCCAGAGCCGGAGCTTCCGCCGGAAAATTCCCGTCAAGAAACCCGCGTGCCCTGAAAACCCGGCCTGCAATGGAAGTGGGAGGTTCACGGATGCGGCGTTACTTGGCCGGCGCGGGTTGGCCGAAGTTGAACTCGACCTTGGGCGCCTTGTCGCTTCCGGCCACCGCCTGGAAGTAGGGCCGCGTCTGGTAGCCGAACATTCCGGCGAAAACGACGTTGGGGAACTGCTTCACCGAGGTGTTGTAGGACTGGACCACTTCGTTGAAGCGCTGCCGTTCCACGGTGATGCGGTTCTCCGTGCCTTCGAGCTGCGCCTGGAGGTCGCGGAAGTTGGCGGTGGCCTTGAGGTCGGGATACTTCTCCGCCACCACAAGAAGGCGCGACAAGGCGGACGAAAGCCCGTCCTGCGCGGACTGGAACTGCTTCAGCTGTTCGGCGGTGGCGGGAGCCTGTCCCGGCGTGATCTTCACCTGGCCGACGGCGGCGCGGGCGGCGGTGACTTCCGTGAGGGTGGACTTCTCGAAGTTGGCCGCCCCGGAAACCGTGTTCACGAGATTCGGGATGAGATCGGCCCGGCGCTGGTAGACGTTTTCGACCTGGGCCCATTGCTTGTCCACCTCCTGCGATTTGGCCACGAGGCCGTTGTAGGCCCGGCATCCGCCCAGGCCCACCGCGACCAACAGGACGACCGCCCCGATCAGAACTATGCCGAGAATTTTTTTCATGGTTGCCTTCGAGTTCTCCGGAAGCTTCCGGACGCCTTTTCAATAGCTCACCAGCCGTCGTGGTCAC
>JAYUUX010000458.1:0-4464 GCA_043754645.1 Verrucomicrobiales bacterium
TCCGACCTGAAAGCGTTCCAGCGCCTTGAGCACGTCGGGCCAGGAGAACAGGACGGAGCGGCCGACCTTGATGTAGGGCAGGTAGCGCCGCTTCATCCAAAGCTCGATGCAGCGGGGTGATTTGTGGAGGCGTGCGGCGAGTTCCTTCTTCGTTATCAAGGCGGTTTCGTTCGCGGCGGTGGCGGATATCGTGCTCATGCGAAGACCAGCATTGTGCCCTTCCGTGCGCGCTGACATGCCGGTAGTGGGCTGGTTTCTGACGGCGAAGCGGCTGGTCCCGTCCGACGTGGGTCGAATCAGCGCGTGAACGTGAGCCTGACACGGCGGGAAACCACCATGTAGGAAATCCAGACGCAGCAGGTGATCAGCTGCCTGGGCATGTTCCTGAGCACGTCCTTGTCAGCCTCTCCCGTGATCGCACGGGTAAAATAGATCTCCGCCAGGCTGACGACCAATTCCACCAGGAGCAGCACGATGAAGCCTTTTGGAAAAAAACGGCGGCGCTGAAAAAAGAGAACGCCGAGGAGCACCCCGTAAACCAAGAGCACCTGGTTTCCGATCAGGGTAAAAAGCAGATAGGGGGCCCACAGGGCATGATAGGCGTCCCCCGTTGGCGAAGTCAGGGTTTGCCATGAGGCCGTTGACATGACCGGGACCGTCTCAAAGATCGCCTTCATCACCATCACCGGACGGATGCACAGGGAGAGGGCGATGAGCACAAGCCAGCCGGCGAGCCCGCGGAGCTTTTCGTCTCCAAGAGCGTCTAGGGGAGGATCCGGAGGCAATCCGCGCCCGGCAAAGGCCACCCGCCGATAAGCCAGAACTGCAACGCCCAAAAGCATCGCGAAGGTGAGGCCGCCGATCACGACCAGCAGAATGTGGGGAGACGACGAGTCGGCAGCCTTTCCGGGCTTCTTCAAAGTGAGGCTGTAGCCCAGCGCCTCCCTGAGTTTCTTCACCCCGGCGAGGTAGTCCGCCACCTGATGGGCCGGGATCTCGTTGGTCAGGGATGCGTAGTTGAATTCCATGTCCATTCGCCTGGGCTGCGCGGTTCGCCGGTAGTTCAGGGAGAATCCCGCATTGGTTGTCTCCGATTTCTCCGACGCCAGATTCCAAACGGCCGGGAACACGAGGCTGATGGATTGCCGGACCTTCCTCGGATGCGGTTGGTAAAGCGGAAGCTTCCGGACGCGTGTTTCCGGCTCGGTGAACTCCCCCGCAAGCACGCCGGGAAAGACCTCGCATTCATGGTGTTTGCCGTCAGCCGCAGGCAGCCAGAAATCACGGATGCGATACCTCTCCCAGACCCGCACGACGTTGCTCCCCGCATCATCCTCGAACCGGAGGGTGGTGGCGGCTTCGATCCCTTGGTGGAAGCGGGCATAGTAGTTGAGGTAGTCCTTGGACACGTCCTCCAACCTCCTGCCCGAGAACTCCGCCCTCATGCGGTCCGCCGCTGAACCGCTCGCCACGGTCCGCACTTCCAAATCTGCGGACTGGCCGATCTCACGAATCGTGTAGGTCTCGCTGATGTCGGTTTCGGAGGGTTTCCCCTCCTGGCCGGGGAGGATCTGCAGGGCGGTCTGATCGGACCCGACGACGAGGCCCATTCCATACTCCCTGATCCGCCGTTCCAAGACGGGCCCCCGTTGGTCCGAAGCCGTGGGATCGACGACGACCAGGCGTCCGTCGAGACGGACTGCCGCCACCACGTGGTTAAAGGCCCCGGGCGACGGGAGCCGCTGGAATACGCCGCGTCGAAGGCTGGTGTCGACGAGCAACGGATGGGCGGGAATCCCCAGCCGGTTCAAGATCGTGCAAAGCAGATACGCCTTGTCCTTGCAGTCGCCGAACCTTCGGGATGCGACGACCTCGGGCGCAGTCGGCCGGTGCGATCCCGCACCCAGCTCAAGGCCAAGATACCGGACCTGCTGCTGGACATGGTCGAGGGCGGCTTGAAGACGGAGAACGGGCTCCTTGAACCGCGTCTCCCAATCCACCGCGAGCTTCTCCGTTTCCGGGGCCAGAGGCGCCTTCGGATAAAGGGCGGAAGCCCACTTCGCCACGTCGGCCCATCCGTCGAATTCCGAGACGTCGATCCACGGATGGGTGACGTGCCACGGCGGAACCCTGTCCTCGGACTGCACCGGCTCCATCCCTTGGAAATCGAAGACAAACTCGTTGGTTCCGCCAGCCTCCGTCCGCAAGGGCTCGGCGGTTCCGCCGACCGCTTTGAAACGCAACGGCCTGTTGCCGGGAGAAAGAAAACGAAGTCTCTCATGCAGGACCCTCGAATGCCATCCGTAGACGAACGAGGACGAATAGCGTCCCCCGAAAACGGGGTTCAATCCCGTGATGGTGTAGGAGTAGCTGATCCGGTCCCCGGGTCTGACATCCTTGAGCGCCACCGACGCGGAAACCGATCCGTCCAAAAGGTTCCGCTCCAGCTCGGACTCGCGTTGCAGGAGCCGGAACGAGTCGCGCTGGAGCTGCGAGAACGCCTTGCCGTCCCTGACGACGTCCAGGGAATGCCACTGCAACAGCTGATACTCCGGATCAAAATCGACAGTGATCGACGACCCGTCCTGGACCGCGTCCGCCGTCCTGAGCTCCTTGACCACATGGACGAACGTCGCCTCCGCAGCGACGTTCACCTGGTAGTCGAGCAGGAGGAATACCTCGCTCTCGTTGGTAAAACCGACGGAGGCCTTTGTCTGGTCGACCACTACCCGACCCACCCAGGGCGGTTCGGCGGCGATGCCGAACTTGTCGTCTCCAGGAGCGGCCGCCCGCACTCCTTCCGCATCCAACAATAGCCGGGCTATCAACAGGACGAAGACCCCTCGGACAACCTTCCTGTAACAGCACCCTTTCATGATTTCGAATTCATCGGCAACGGCTGACCCCGCTAAACCTTTTGCGACGGGCAAATGGATTTGACCTTCTCGACGGCAAAAACCTGCCCGACCCGTTGAACCCGTGAAAAGCTTCAATTTGTCCGGTCAGGCGTCACCAATGCATGGCTGAGGGCGTTTTCAGAATCGAACCGCTTTCTCAAAAGACTTCTCCGGACTACCTCTGCCAACGGCCCGCCCCTCTCCAGGATGTCCCGCTGCAGACGGTTGGCCGCAGCCCAGGCGGCAGTCTCACGCTGTCGCCGCTCGGGTTCGGCGAGCAGGTTCCAGGTTGCATCGAACGCCTCCACCTCGGCCCGCGCCGTCACTTCTTCTTTCTCCTCGATCCTTTTTCTGTCGGCATCCTTTTGTTGTTTTGAGGCGTGGGCTGTCTTTGCCTTCGCCTCCCGTTCCGCCGCCGACACAAAACCCTGGGGCGGGGCGTAGTCGTCGCGGATGGAGGTCGCGAGGAAGCCGGGTGCGTTGCGCAGGGCACGGGCGTCGCGCTTCGAGACCAGCCAGTCGAAGGCTTCGACGTGATATCGGATGCGTTCCACAGGAATGCCAGTCGCGAGCGAATGCGCCGTGGCCAATGTGACTCCCCTCTCGGTCAACCATCGCACCGGTTCAGGAACCTCCGTCTTCTTGGTGCGGGCCGATTCGATGGCCACCTTCCAAACTCCAGTCGAGATCCGTCGAAACCGCTCGGCCTTCGGCGCAAGGAAGCCCTTCCGTTCCAGTTCGATCAAACCAGGGAGAAGCTTCCGCTTCAGGTTTGCGGTGTCGTAGTTGCGGGAGAGGCCGACATGGGTCCAGGCCAGTTCCTTGAGGTCGAACTCCCAGCGTTTGGTGTGGAAGAACCGTTTGTCGAGGAACCGGTAGAGCCTCCGCGCCACCGAACTTTCCAAACTACGGTAGAACTCGAAGTCGAGCGCCTTGAGGTTGCCCGATTGGAAGCTCCGGAAGAGCACATCGTTCCAGGTGAACTGCGAGAGCGGCAAGGCGTCCTGCTTCCGCTTGCGTGCGACCCGTTCGCGGTCGAGGAGCGTGACGTTGTCGAGGACATGGAACGTCTCGTCGACCCAGCTCTGCTCCTCGCGGCTCCACCAGGCGTTGCGGTAGTGCAGCGTGACGCCGACCCAGCGCAGGAGCGATTCCTCCAATCGGACGTAGCTCCTCCCCTCCTCGCGCCAGCCGAGCAGTTCGACCAACTGGTAACGCGTGAACGGGACCTTGCGATCCTCAAAGTTCCGCTGCTTCGACAACTGCACCAATCCCAGCAGGACCTCGTCGTCGAGCGCCGTGGGCAGTCCATGCTTCTCCGAGGCCGTGACCGTGAGCTGGCGCGTGATGCGTTCCTTCCTCCCCTCGTCCCAGACCGAGTCCTCGAAACACAACGACCGCTGCTCCGGTCCCGCCCGATCCGCGAGCAGCGACAACGGGAACTCCGCCAAGTTCATCTCGTCCCTTCCTTCCTTCAATTCCTCCACACCACCCCCTGTTGTTTAATAGTTTAATACCTAGTTAAGAAGTTGCCTGCCGGATTCCCGAACAAGATCAATGCCTTGCA
>JAYUUX010000459.1:0-1939 GCA_043754645.1 Verrucomicrobiales bacterium
CACGTGGAGAAGCTGATCGCGATGGTCAATCTCACGCCCGCCCGCGACAAGAAACCGCACGAACTGTCCGGCGGAATGCGCCAGCGGGTCAGCGTCGCCCGGACGCTGGCCATCAGTCCCCGCATTCTTCTCATGGACGAACCTTTCGGCGCGCTCGACGCATTGACCCGCGCGACGCTTCAGCAGGAAACGCTGCAGATCTGGGAAGCCGACAAGAAGACCGTCGTCCTCATCACCAACGATCCCGAAGAGGCGATCCTAATGGCCGACCGCGTGATTCCTCTGACAGCCGGACCGCGCGCGACCCTCGGGCCGAGCATCCCGATCACCCTGCGCCGCCCCCGACGTCGGGCGGAGCTGAACGAAAGCTACGACTTCAAACAGATCCGCGCCGAAGTGACCGACTACCTTCTGAAGGCGACAGACCGTCGCAAGGGCACGATCACCAAGTCGCTCATCCTTCCCGACATCGAACCGCAGGACCCGGGTGCCTATCGGGCCTTCGGCGGAAACCGACGCCCGGTGCGCCGCAGTGAAATCAAAGAGGAGTCCGTGGAGATATGAAGCCCTACCTCGACATCTCGCAGTTGACGAAGATCTACCCGACCCCGAAGGGACCAGCGGTCATCGTGAAGAACTTCAACCTGAAGCTCACGAAGGGTGAATTCGTCACCGTCATCGGCCACTCCGGCTGCGGCAAAAGCACGGTGCTGATGATGGTCGCAGGCCTCAGCGACGTCACCGACGGCTCGATCATCCTCGCGGGCAAAGAACTCGACGGAGCAGGTCCCGATCGCGGCGTCGTCTTCCAGTCCCCTTCCCTCCTGCCGTGGTTGACGGCGTATGAAAACGTCATGCTCGGAGTCAGCCAGGTTTTCTATTCGGCCAGCGCCGAGGAACGCCGCCAGATCGTGGAATATTACCTCACGGTCGTCGGCTTGGGCGATTCGATGCAGAAGAAGCCTGCGGAACTTTCCCAAGGCATGCGGCAGCGCGTCGGCATCGCCCGCGCGTTCGCCCTCAAGCCCAAGATGCTCCTGCTGGACGAACCGTTCGGCATGCTGGATTCCCTCACCCGCTACGAACTGCAGCAGGTGCTGATCGAACTTTGGAGGAAGAACAAGATCACGGCCATGATGGTGACGCACGACGTCGACGAGGCGTTGTTCCTGTCGGATCGCATCGTCTGCATGACCGACGGCCCCGAGGCGGAAGTCGGGGACATCATCGAGGTGAATTTCCCCCGGCCGCGCGAACGCAAGGCGGTGATGGAACATCCCGACTACTACAAGCTCCGCGAACGCCTGATCGAGTTCCTCGAGATCCACGCCCACAAACGAAAAGGCCACGCCGCGAATCCGGCGGGACCTTCCGACCATTCTCCGTCCCAAGTGCCCAATCCCACCAACCACAAGGCCGTTGACCCGGATCAAATCCACAACGCGCCGAAGTCCGAAACTGCCTCCGTATGAAGAACACTCTGCTGACCCTGACTTCCGCAGCCGTCGCGCTCGGCACCTCGGTGCCCGCCTTCGCCCAGTATGCGCCGCCACCGCCGACCCAGCCGTTCCCCGGCTTCGTCAACGACTACCTCCGCAAACAGGATCCCTACTACGCGAACTGGGACATCGGCGGGTCGTTCCGCATGCGCTATGAACTCAAGGAGAACGGGCTCGGCCTTCCTCCCGCGAACGACTTCCGCAAGACGGGCGTAGACAACGACAACAGCTACTTCAGCTCGAAGCTGCTCATGAAGGTCGGCTACACCGCGCGCTGGTGGAACTTCCTCGTCGAAGGCCGCAACAGCTCCACCTCTGGCGACGACCGCAACCCGAACTTTGAGTCCGACGGCCCGCTCGACATCCATCAGGCCTTTGTCTTCGTCGGAAACCACAAGGAGTTTCCCGTCTCCGCGAAGCTGGGACGCCAGGAACTGAGC
>JAYUUX010000460.1:0-2980 GCA_043754645.1 Verrucomicrobiales bacterium
AAGCGGTAGAAATGGGCGAGGATGAACTGGCCGTTCAAATCGCCGGCATCGGCGGATTTCCTGGCCCACATCAACGCCTCCGGCTCATCGACCTCGCCATCAAAACCGGTGATTGCTTGGGCGGCCATGTAGGCTTGGGCCGGGCCATGGCCAAGGTCGGCCGCCTTGTGGAACCACTGCACGATTCCCGTCATGTTCGTCGTCTCGTGAAACCGATAGGTCATGTGCTGGACCGCATACAGGAACATCGCTTCCGTGTTTCCCGATTCGGCGAGCTGCCGAAGAGGTTTCGCGTCGAGTTTTTCTAGCCCTTCAAGATTCCTGAATCGAGGTGTGGGCTGGAAGACTTGAGCCCCGGCGAAGGGCGCCCAAATGGAGAGCATGGCCGCGACAAGAATGTATGCCGGAGTTCTCATTGTTTGCCTGGCAGGAGCCGTGCATCCCGGGCGTCCTGCATCGCCTTTGTGTCGGGCCGGGGTCGGTTGATGGCATTGAGGAACCATCCCCGATGGAATTCGTCGCGCGGTTGATTGGAGCCGCCAAAGCCCGCGCCAACCGGCGGGAACCCCATTGTCTCCTGACTGCCGGGCGATGGGTAGACCGCGTTCAGCAGTAGGTTAAAATGGAATTCACGGGCCAATACTTCGGGCCTCGTCTCGAGCGGGCGTCGGCCCTCCCAAACGTTGCCTGGATAGCTGTCAAAGAACCATCCCCGCATCCCCGGAACGACGTTGATCCATGAATTTAGATGAGGAAGAGCCCGGGACAAAGCCGATCCCTCGTCGCCGTCCAATAGTCCGTCGCGATTCCAATCAAACCGAATGAGCAACTCGCAGGCTCTCGACGACGCCACCCGGGAGAACGCGTCCGCTTCGGCGTTGTCGAATTTGCCATTGCCGTTCAGGTCGAACCAGACCACCTCCCGGGCCGAGATGAACCCGTCCCTGTCCTCATCGAGCGAATCCCATAATTGCAGGTAAGTATTCGGGTCATCGAGCAGGGCCTGTTTCCCGGCGCGCGCTGAATCGCGCGGGTTGAACGCTTTTCCGATCACCGAACGCACTCGATTCGTTGGAAAAAGCGGGCGCAAATCCGACTCTGTCAGAAGCCATGCTCCGCGGGCGCCGGAAAATGTCACAAGCACGGATGAATCTCCCACCTTCGATCGCAGGATTTCGGAGCCGCGCCTGACCTCGATTTCAGCGAAAGCGGGGTCCTTGAGCCGAATGGCCTCCGACTCAAACCCGTCCGCGGACCGCCTGACTAGATTGGCGCCACGGACCTCCCACTGGTATTGGTGGATCCAATTGGTCGAAATCGCAGAAAACGGACCGTTGGTTGTCCAGGTGCCCGACGAGAAATCATGCCTCCAGACATCGGTCCCAACCGGAAAGGCCCAAGCGTTCGGGCCCACGCGCACAATTCGGTCGGAAAAGTCCCGGGGCCAACCCGTCAGCGAATCAAGGGGCGATTGCGGCGGGCGACGGCGCAGCCCGGCGAACAGCTCGGATTCGTTGCGGTTCGGCCGACGCAGGATGATCGTGTCGCCGGAGATCACCGCCAGCTTGTCGGACAGGCCGACGAGAGAAGACCCATAAAGCTCCGGCATGTCCGGGACGAGCAAGTCGCGGTTGTCCTGCAAGGACACTGCCCTTAGGGCGTTCCCGACCAGGTAGAAGTAATGGTTTCCCGCCTCCACCAGATGGTTGTTTTGGAGCACCGGATGGAACCGGAACGGGTAATCGGAACCGTCCAAACGACGCAGATCAAGGGTCGCTCCAGTTTCCGAAACGAGCCATGCATAGCGGCGCTGCTCCACCCTCGCTCCCACTTCGAAGGAACAATCCAAAAGGTAGCCCCTCGGCGAGAGCACAGCCGATGCGACCCTGACTTTCGCCGTGGCTCCAATCTCGTCGGGCAATCCCGGTAGAGCGATCAATCGAACCGCCAGGTTCGGCGGCCGATTCGTCGCTCGCCGCAACAAATCGGCCTGGGGAGCCCACGGCATCACATTCGTATCCCAAGACGGAGAAATGCTGGGCCTTGCTGCAATCGTGGGAGGCGGAGCAACCGGCCCTGGAGAAGATTGTATCGGATGGACAGCAGGGATTGCCACCGGCGGACCCTTGGTCGCCCGATTCAACGAACCGCTGACAAAAAACTGATACGATTCCAGCGGCGTAATCGTCCTCGGGCCATTGGTCTTGGGAACGTAGTGGATGCGGACGAACTGGTTGGAAATCTCGGTCAAGATCAGCCGCGACTCATCCGGGGTTGGCTGTAAGCGAAAATACATGTTCACGAGCTCGGGCATGGAGGGCTTGGCGCTCCTCAAAGCCGCGACAATCCGGTCCAAACTTGCCTTGCGCGACTGTTCGGCTGACCGATGCGAGATCGGGATAGCCAAAGACTTGGCCTCTTCCAGTCTCTTCAGGGCATGCTCCGGCAATGGTTTGAAATCCTTCTGCACGGACTTCGGGACGTGCCATACGATATAGTCAAACCGGCCCAGCAAATCTGAAATCGTTCCGTCAGCCGTCCTCTCCGGCGCCCGTTTCAGAATCCCTTCGAGGACCCGTTGTAGGATTTTTCTAATCTGCTCGTGGGAATTGCTGGTCCTCACGGCAAGCTGCGCCGTCCGTATGGCATCCGCAGCGTTCGTTGTCCCGAGCATCCGGTCGCAGAAAACATCCCACTCTTTCCGGACTTTGCTTCGTTCTTCCCAAGTCCATCCGATGAAGGGCGGCGGCGCTGGAGCCTTGCGGTTTTCTCCACGAAAGAAGTTCCACGCGTCATGTTCGATGGTCGGCCCCCATCCTTGGTAGTCGCCGATCGTTGATCCATGGAACTCGATCCAGCGTAGAATCTCTTCGAAATTCTCCTGCCGAACAACCCACTCCCAGTGATCCCGACAACCTGCGATGCCGTCCTGGGCCCAGTGACCGAGAGTCACGAGCGCCTTGGAGGGTCCTTCGGCAGA
>JAYUUX010000461.1:0-6960 GCA_043754645.1 Verrucomicrobiales bacterium
GCATCTCGGCGTCGGCGCGGACACGTTGAACCTGCTCGAACAGGACGACTTTTTCCAAGTCGTCTCCGACGATCTCGCCGACTCCGGCGACCTCGACAAGGCGGCCGAAGACGCGTCGATCATCCGCTTCGTCAACCAGGTCCTGCGCGACGCCATCGAGCTCCGCGCGTCGGACATCCACCTCGAACCGTTCGAGGACGAACTCCAGATCCGCTACCGCATCGACGGCGTGCTCCAGGAGATTCCCGTTCCCGCACAGATCAAACGCTTCCAGCCGGCCATCGTCTCCCGCGTCAAGATCCTCAGCCATCTCAACATCGCCGAGAAGCGCCTCCCCCAGGACGGCCGGATCAAGATCCGGCTCGACGACAACGAAATCGACATCCGCGTCTCCGTCATCCCCATGCTCCACGGCGAGGCCGTGGTCATGCGCCTCCTGCGTCAGAGCGCCACGCTCCGCGGCATGGGCGAACTCGGGCTCGACCCGCGTGAACTGAAATCTTTCCGCCGTGTTCTCGGCCTGCCCCACGGCATCATCCTCGTCACGGGACCGACCGGTTCCGGCAAGACATCCACGCTCTATACCGCGCTCAACGAGATCAACGACAAGGTCCGGAAGATCATCACGATCGAGGACCCCATCGAGTATCAGCTCAAGGGCATCAACCAGATCCAGGTGTCCGAGAAGTCGGGCCTGACCTTCGGCCGTGGCCTTCGCGCCATTCTCCGCCACGACCCGGATGTCCTGCTCATCGGCGAAATCCGCGACAAGGAGACCGCCCAGATCGCGGTGCAGGCTTCGCTGACCGGCCACTTGGTCTTCTCCACGCTGCACACGAACGACGCGCCCGGAGCCTTGACCCGTCTCGTGGACATGGGCGTTGAGCCCTACCTCGTCGCGTCCTCGCTGGAAGCCGTCCTGGCCCAGCGCCTGATCCGCGTCCTTTGCCCTCATTGCAAGGCCGAGGACACGACGCCGACGACCGCTTCGCTCAAGGCCCAGCTCGGCTTTCCCAAAGACACCGTCGTCTTCCGCGCCGTCGGCTGCCGCGAGTGCCGCAACACCGGTTACCACGGCCGACGCGCGATCTTCGAGTGGATGGACACCTCCAACGAGATTCGCCAGATGATCCTTCGCAACGCCTCCAGCGGCGAGATCGGCGTCGTCGCGCGCAAGGGCGGGATGCGCCCCTTGTCCGAAGACGGCTGGCGCCTGGTCCGCCTCGGAGTCACCACGGCCGAGGAGGTTCTCCGCGTGACCAAGGATTCCGCGGTCGGCGATGTCTCCGGCGACACTTCGCCGATGATATCCGTCCCGCAAGGCTGAGAAGCACCATGCCCACGTTCCTCTACAAGGCGGTCAAGACCGACGGTCGCACTACGGAAGGCGAACTCGAAGCCGGCGGCCGTCAGGATGCGTTTCGCCAGATGGAGACGTTGGGACTTCGGCCCATCAAACTCGCGGAACGCAATGGAGCCGGGGCCAAAGTGCCGGCCGGCAAGCCTGCCTCGAAGCCCGCTCCGGAGAAACCCGCCGCGAACAAGGCGGCTCCTCCGGACAAGAAATCCTCAAAGGAAGCGGCCCCCTCGTCGAACGCCCCGGCCGCACCCGCCAAGCTGAGCCTCTCGCTCGGCGGCGGCAAAAAGATCACGCCTCGAATCCTCGAAAATTTCACCCGGCTTCTCTCGAGTCTGCTGGCGGCGGGTGTGCCGCTGAGCCGGGCCCTGGTCATCCTCCAGCGTGAAGCCGCCACGCCGTATGCGCGCGAGGAGTGGAAGGGAGTCTATGACCGGGTTGTGGACGGCATGACGTTGGCGGATTCCATGGCGCAGTCGCCGACGACGTTTCCGCGCGTGTATATCGCCATGGTGGAGGCGGGTGAGACGGGCGGGTTCCTTGACGTCGTGCTTGCGCAGATCGCCGACTTCCAGGCCCGCGAGAAGGAGATGAAGGGCAAGGTCCTGACCGCGATGCTCTATCCCATCATCCTGCTGGTCCTCGCGCTGGGAGTGCTCGTGTTCCTGATGGTTTTCTTCATCCCGCGCTTCAAGCTGATCTTCGCGGGTTTCGGCGCGAAACTGCCATGGATCACCGAGGTCATCGTTGGTTTGAGCGACCTCATGCGCGCCTACGGGCTCTTCGTCCTCGTCGGCGTGGCGATCGCACTCTACCTCGTGCGGACATGGTTTCTTTCGGAGAAGGGCCGCCGTGTTTGGGAAGGATTCATCCTCCAGGCTCCCGTCGTCGGTCCTCTCGCGTCACAGTTCGCAATGTCACGGTTCTGCCGCATGCTTGGAACCCTTCTCGGTGCCGGTGTGCCGCTGATCAACGGACTCAACGTCGCCCGCCGCTCCATCGGCAACCAGATCCTCGTCGACGCCGTTTCGAACTCGATCGAACGCGTCAAGGAAGGCAAGGCGCTCGGGCCCAGCCTTGGTGAATGCCGCTCGCTCTTTTCTGGATCCACCTTGGAGATGATCTCCGTCGCCGAGGAAAGCGGCCGACTCGACACCGAGCTGGTCCGCATTGCCAACGTCACCGAGGGCGATCTCGACCGCCAGTTGAAGGCGTCCGTCGCGCTCGCGGAGCCGATGATGCTTTTCTTCATCGCCGCGTTCGTCGGCGTGATCTTCATCGGCATGCTCCTCCCGATCTTCTCGATTCAAGACAACATCAAATAAGCTGTCATAGACCTATGAAACTGGACCTAAACACCCATCGTTCCACCCGCCCGGCGACTCGGCAGGGCTTCACGCTCATCGAACTGCTGCTGGTGCTCGTCATCCTCGGCATCCTTGCGGCGATCGTCGTCCCGAAATTCTCCGGCCGGACCGACGATGCGAAGAAAGCCGCGGCGAAGACCGAGATTGCGTCCTTCACCACCGCGCTCGAGACCTTCGAGATCGACACCGGATCCTATCCCCGCGGCAAGGACGGCCTGACGGATCTATTGAATGCGCCGCGTGATGTGACGGGCTGGAAAGGCCCCTATCTGAACAAGAACGAGATCCCGGTGGATCCTTGGATGAACCCCTACGTCTACGAGTGCCCCGGCAAGAACAACCCGTCCGGCTTCGACCTGATGTCGATGGGCCCCGACGGCCGGGGGGGTGGTGACGACGACATCACGAACTGGTCCACGAAACGCTGAACCGCCGCCGTGGCCGGGCTGATCCGCGGACCTGTGCCGGGCGACATCGACGATGACCTTCACGAAACCCAACCGAGCCGGAATCCAAGACAGGCGTCATGGCCTGCCCGCCGGTGGGTTCACGCTGATCGAGTTGATCCTCGTGATGACGCTGCTCGTGATCGTGGTTTCGATCACCGGGCCGTCGCTCTCGTCGTTTTTCAAGGGCCGAATCCTCGATTCGGAGGCCCGCCGTTTCCTGGCGTTGACCCGCCATGCGCAGAGCAGGGCGGTGTCCGAGGGGATGCCGATGGTCCTTTGGGTCGATGAGAAAGAGGGCAAATACGGGATCGGCATCGAGGATTCCGCCGTGGAGCCCGACGAGGAGGATCCGTTGGCGAAAGAGTTCGTGATGGAGGACGGCCTCGAGGTCGAGGTGGTTCGTTCCACGGTCACCACCGCGACCGGCAACGCCGCCGATGCGGCCGAAGCGCTTTCCCGAAGCACGGCCGGCACCCAGATCAACATCCGGTTCACCCCGGACGCGTTCCTCGGCGACTACGTTCCCGAGGCCGTGATCTTCCGCGACGCGAAGAAGAACGAGGCGTGGCTCGCGCCGAACCGCAACCGGATCAACTATGAAATCCAGACCAACAGCTACCAGACCGCCGGGCGCTAAGTCGCGCTCCCGCGCCGGCTTCACGCTGGTGGAGGTGCTGGCCGCCCTGGTTTTCATGGGCATCGTCATCCCCGTCGCGCTCGAAGCCGTGCGTGTCGCCAGCCTGGCGGGCGAGGTCGCCGAGCGGAAAGTGGCGGCGTCGCGGATCGCCGACCGGATGCTCAACGAACTGATCGTGACCGACGGTCTCCGTCAGGCCTCGGCCACCGGCGTGGCCGAAGAGGGCATGCGCCGCTACGAGTGGTCCATGCGGTCCGAGACGTGGACCGTGGCTCCCATCAACCTCGTGACCCTAAATGTGGTCTTCACCGCACGGGGCAAGGAATACGAAGTCAACCTCACGACCCTTTTCGATCCCGAGACGCTTTCGACTTCGGGGCTTTCAACCTCAACCTCCGCCTCCACCCGATGATCTTTCGCCGATCAACTCCGATCAGCCGCTTCGCAGGGTTCACCCTGCTGGAGGTGATGCTGGCGTTGATCGTCTGCGGGATCGTGTTGGCTGCGGTCAACGGCGTCTACTTCGGGGCGTTGAAGCTGAGGAACCGGACGTCGGCCAACATCGAGGCCGCGCTTCCGATCCAGCATGCGGTCGCCGTCATCAAGCGGGACCTCGCCGGCATCCTGCTTCCCGGCGGCAGCTTTGGCGGGCCCTTCCAGAGCACTCCGACCAACACGATGAATGTCGTGTCCACCGTGCTCGGCGTGCGCACCAGTCCGGACATCTACACGAACACCGGCATCATCGATGAGAACACCGAGTTCGCCGCCGTGCAGAAGGTGGCTTACTACCTCGCCGTTCCAACGAACAACGCCGCCGGCAGCGATCTGATGCGCGGGGTCACGCGGGATCTTCTGCCGATCACGGTCGCCACGCCCGATCCCCAGTTCCTCATGTCGGGGGTGGACCAGCTGTCGATGCAGTTCTATGACGGCACCAGTTGGGCGGAGACGTGGGACAGCACCACGGCCACCAATCTGCCGCTGGCGATCAAGGTCCAGATAATCCTGACCCCGGAAGAGCGGAGCCAGCAGGATGCGGCCCCGATCGAGTTCATCGTTCCGGTGATGGTCCAGGCCCGGACCAACGTGACGACCACGACGACCGGAGGTGGCGCATGAACCTGACTCCCCTGCACAAGGGCCGCCCGCTCGAAAGCGGCTCCGTGCTGATCCTCGTCCTGTGGATTTCGTTCGGGCTGGTCGTGCTCGCGCTCTATTTCGCGCAGTCGATGAGCTTCGAGCTTCGTGCGGGCGACAACCGGGTGGCCGCCCTCGAAGCCGAGCACACGATCAACGGCGCGTCGCGCTACGTCGGATACGTCCTCTCCAGATACGGCACCAACGGCACGAACCCGGACCCCGTGCTTTTTTCCGCCGAGGATGTCCCTGTCGGAACGGACGAAGTGGGAGCCCCGGCTTTCTGGATGATCGGCCGGAACGACACGTCGTCGCAGATATTGGACGTCCCGAAGTTCGGCCTCGTCGACGAGGCTTCGAAGCTCAACCTGAACGCCACGAACCTGACGGCGGACATGCTCGCGACGCTGCCGGGAATGACGGCTGAATTCGCGGCCGCGATCATCGACTGGCGCGACACCAACAGCACGGTCACGACGAACGGGGCCGAGGACGAGTCCTACGCGCGGCTGGTGCCTGCGAGGAGATGCAAGAACTCCAATTTCGAGACCGTCGATGAGCTGCGTCTGGTCTACCAGTCGACCATGACATTGCTCTACGGCGAGGATCTCAACCTCAACGGCGTCCTCGACCGGAATGAGAACGACGGCGACACGTCGCTTCCGCCCGACAACGGCGACGGCCGGTTGAACCCCGGGATCTTCGAATATGTCACCGTCTACAGCCGGCAGCCCAACACCACCTCCACGGGCACTAACCGCGTCAACATCGGAGACCGGCGCGCGCTGACCACGTTGCTCACGGAAAAAATCTCGCAACAGCGGGCCACCGCGATTGTCTCGGCGCTCGGGCCCACCAACAATCCGGTGCGGAGCGTGCTGGAGTTCTACTCAAGGAGCGGCATGAGCGCCGACGAGTTCAGCCTCGTGGAGGGCGAGATCACCGCGACCAGCGGGGCGTTCATCGAAGGCCTCGTGAACGTGAACACCGCGAGCGAAGCCGTCCTCGCCTGCATCCCGGGCATCGGCGTCGACCTCGCCCCGTCTCTCGTTTCCCAGCGCCAGTCCAACTCGAAACGGGTCAACTCCGTCGCCTGGGTGAAGGATCTCCTCAGCACCGCGCAGATCGCGCAGGCCGGGCCTTATTTGACCGGCCAGAGCTTCCAGTTTTCCGCCGACATCGCCGCGCTCGGCCACCATGGCCGGGGCTATTCGCGGACCAGGTTCGTCTTCGATACGACCGAGAATGTGCCCAAGATACTGTTCCGCGAGGATCTCTCCCGGCTCGGTTGGGCGCTCGGCAAACAGGTCCGCCAGGACATCCGGCTCGCCTCGACTTTACGCCAATGAAATGGATCCAGAAAAAACCGCCGTCCACCGTCCTCGGACTCTCGCTCGAGGGAGGCCGGCTTGAAGCGGTCCTGCTGAACCGCACCAATGGCTCCGCGTCCGTGCTGAAGACCGTCAGCTCGCCGCTGACCCTCGATCTGCTGCACAACGAGACCGATCTCGTGGGCCGCGAGATCCGCAACCTGCTCGCCGCCGCCGGCATCAAGGAACGCCGCTGCGTCGTGGCCGTGCCGCAGGCGTGGGCCCTGATCGTGCATTCCCTGGTCCCCGAAATGGAGGCCGCCGACGTGCCGGAGTTCCTCCAGATCGAAGCCGAGCGCGGGTTCCCCTACGGCCTGGATGAACTCCAGATCGCCTCCGTCCAGCACAAGTCCCCGGGCGGCGACAACTACGCGACCCAGATCGGGATCCCGCGCCAGCACCTTGCCAGGTTGGAAGCCGCTCTGGCCGCGGCCGAACTCAAACCGTCTAGTTTCTCGATCGCGATCACGTCGCTCCCCGGTGCGATGGGCGACGAGAGACATGGAACGATCACCCTGGTCGTCGCTGAAACCACGGCGCGTCTTTTGATCTCGGTCGGCGGCGCTCCGGTCGCGCTCCGGACGTTGGAGGGTGTCATCGATACCGAAGATCCCGAAAAACGGATCCAGTCCGAGCTGAT
>JAYUUX010000462.1:0-4451 GCA_043754645.1 Verrucomicrobiales bacterium
GAAATAGAGCTGGCCAAGATTGCGATCCGGTCCGCCGAAGTCCTGCAGTTTGTCGAACTCCCGGGCGGCGAGGAACTCCTTCTCCATTTCACGAACGAGCTTCAGCGCGCCGAGGGTCTTGGTGCGGGCGAGTTGGCCCAGGTTCATGGCCAACCAATAGTGGGCCGGCCCGGACTTTGGTTCGCGGCCGAGGAGGGTTTTCAGGGTGCCGATGGCCTCTTCGGCGATGCTGCCCCGTTGCGGATTGCCCGTGGCGAACTCGGCGTGGTCAAAGGAGGCCCGCCCAAACTGGATCACTTTGGTCGGGTTGGACGGATCGGCGGACCACGCCTTGCGCGCCTCCGCGTAGAGCCTGGCGTGCGCTTCCTGCGCGGATTCGCCCCAGGCTCCGAAGGTTCCGAGGCAGAGCAACGCCGCGACAACGAAGTGGAGGCGGGCTGCTCGGAGGAGGTTCATGTTATGGTCCGCGTTCAAGACACCACCGGGCGGGCTCCGGCGCAACCGGTCCCTTGCCGGCGATCAGGCGACAAACTCGTGGTCCTCCGCCTCGGAGGCGCTTGGTCCCGATTCCGCCATCAACGGCAGTTCGGGGTTGCGGAAGTCGATTCCGGCCAGGCTGGTGAAATGGCGGAAGACGTCGGTGTTCTGCACGAAGCCGCGGAATTTTTCGGCTCCGGGTCCGGTCGCGAGGATCGGGACGTAGTCGGACGTGTGGTTGGTCGACGTCCAGCCGATGCCCACGTAGTTCCCGAGCATCTGGCCGAGCTGGTAGTCGGTGTTGTTCGTCAGGTCGTAGAGCGCGTCACCCTTCCCGCTGAGGAACTGGTGATACTTCCGGCACCGCTTGGGCGACGGCCGATAACCGCTCGCCGCGTGGATGATGTCGGCGATGACCCCCGGCTCGACGATCTTGCCCTTCTGCGGAGCGTCGCCCTTGTAGCTTTCGCCGTCGAAATTCACGAGACCCTTGATCTGGCGCGTCATTTCGCCGAGCGACTTGCGGATCTTGGGGATGTTTTGGAAGAGCGGGACGCTGAGATTGTATTCCTTGCCGGCGGCGTTGAGGCCCGGATTGCCGGTGCCGTGGTCGGTCGTGATGACGAGCAGGGTATCCGGGTGCCGCTTCTGGAAGGCCAGGCAGACGTCGAGCGCCTCGTCGAACGCGATCTGATCGCGGAAGGTCGATGCGGCGTCGTTCAGGTGCGCGCCCTGGTCCACGCGGCCCCCTTCCACCTGGAGGATGAAATGCGTTTCCCGCTCAAGGTTCCTGAGGGCGGCCTCCGTCATCTCGGCGAGCGTGGGAATCTCGGCGATGGCCTTCGGCGTGTTCAGGTGGTCGACCGTGAAGGGCAGGTGGCTTCCGGCGAAGAGGCCGAGCCATTTGGTATCCGACGGCGCCTTGGCCAGGTCGGCCTTCGTCTTCATCACGGTGTAACCCGCCTTGGCGAATTCGCCGGAGAGATCGCGTTTGTCCTTACGTTTGGCCTTGTCGAAGAAGTCGCGGCCGCCGCCGAGGAGCAGGTCGATCTTCCGGTCGAAGTATTGTTTGGCGATGTCGTCCGAGCTGCCTCGGCTCGTCACGTTCGCGGCGAAACCGGCCGGAGTGGCGTGGGTGATCTCGACCGTGGTGACGAGGCCGCGTTTCCAGCCGGCTTCGCCGAAAAGCGAGTAGAGTGTCTTCAGTTGCCGGCCGTCGGGCAGGACGTTGACGGCCCCGTTGACGACGCGGGAACCGGAACCCCAGGCCGAGGCGGATGCGGCGGAATCGGTGACCAGCGAGTTGAGCGCCCGCACGTTCATCAACGAGCTGACGACTTCGCGGCGGTTGTAGAGATCGATCCACGTGAGCCCCTTGTCGCGCATGTGTTGCGACAGGTGGTCGGCGCAGGTGAGCGTGGCGAGGCTCATGCCGTCGGCGACGAGGTGGATGATGTGCCGGGGCTTTTCGCCCGGGGTGGCCGTGACATCGCCCGCCGCCCGCACGAATGCAGGAGCGGAAATCGCCGATGCGGCGATGAGGCCCGAGCGGCGGAAGAATGAACGGCGGTTCAAGGACATGGTTTCAGGCTAGGATTCGCGGGGGGTAAGTTCAAAGGCTGAATTGTCACGCTCCGGCGACAGGTCATCCGCGTGGCGGTTTGAGATCGGCCAGCCAAACGCCTTCGCGCTTGCGGATGACGGCTTCGCAACGCGGCACATACATCTGTGTTTCCGCGGGAAGTCTCGAGGCGATGGCGTCGAAGGTTTTCGCGTTGTGCCTCTTCAGGAGCGCGGCGACGCGGCCTTCGCCGGCGTTGTAGGCGGCGAGCGCCAGCGGCCAGTCGCCGAAGCGGCGGTGCAGTTGACCCAGATAACGGGCGGCCGCGCGGGCGCTCTTCTCGGGGTTCCGCCTTTCGTCCGGCAACCACGTCGAGAGTCCAAGGCTCTTGGCGGTGGGCGGCATCAACTGGAAAAGCCCGGCCGCACCCGAGGGGCTGGTGGCCTTCGCGTTGAAGCCAGATTCCACCTCGGCGATCCACACCAGTGCGCCCGGGATTCCTTCTGAGGCGAAGACGGGTTTGAGCCGGTCTGCGAGCGGATGGGACTCGGCGGGCTCACGGACGAGCGAGACGCGCTTCTCCCAGACGGCCCTTTGCTGCTTCACCGTTGGTGGTGGCGGGGCGGCGGGCGGTTGACCGGGCTTCGGTTTCTCCGGCGACTTGGGCGCGAGGTCGCGGCTGAGTTGGTCGGCGGCGTCGAGATACTCGAGGCGGTTCTGCAGCCAGACGGCGTAGGGCGCCGTGTCCTCGAATTGTTGGAGCAAGGGAAGCAACGACCGCGCGCTGTCGCGCATCGCGCCGAGGTCGTAGACGGAATCGCCGTGGAGACGTTGCTCCAGTTCGGTGAAAAGTCCCCGGATCCGGTCCCGGTCCAGTTGTCCGAACGTGGCGAGGACCGAATCGTCGATGTTCTCCTTGGCCCATGCCTCCGCGATGTCGCCGAGAACTTCGATGCCGTCGGACGGGGCCGGAGTTGGCGTGGTTTTCTGCGGTGCGCCGGTCGCGACCGCGGCCGTGACCATGATCGCGGCGAGGCAGGACCGGAAAGAAAGCTGATGGCGGCGCAACACACTTGTGACGGTAGCACGCCCTCGAACCTCGAACAGGCTCCTCTTGCTTCGCCTACGTTTCGCCCGTGGCCCGTGCTTCCGGGGCGGCGTCCAACCAGCGCCGGACGGAACCGCGAAACTGGTCGAGCTGGAATGGCTTTGCCATGTAGTCGTCCATCCGGGCGGCGAGGCACTTGGCCCGGTCGTCCGGGGTGGCGTTGGCCGTGAGCGCGATGATCGGCACGCGTCCGCGGTCGCCCTTGGTGTCGCGGATGAGGCGTGTGGCCTCGAAGCCGTCCATTTCCGGCATCTGGCAGTCCATGAGCACCAGGTCGTAGTGGGCGTGGTCGAACATCGAGACGGCTTCCGCTCCGTTCACCGCCACGTCCACCTCGCAGTGCATCTTCCTGAGGAGTTGGACGGCGAGGAAACGGTTCGTGTGGTTGTCCTCGGCCAGGAGGACGCGCGGGACGGGCTTGTCGGAATGACGCACGAGTTCGTGGAGTTCGGGCGGCTTGCGGCGGGTGGATCCCGATGTTGCGCGGGGCACGTCGTCTCCGACGGAGCCGGTAGGGATCGTGAACCAAAACGTCGAGCCTTGACCGGGCACGCTGGTGAAACCGATCTCGCCGCCCATGAGCTCGGCGAGGCGGCGGGAAATGGCGAGGCCGAGGCCGCTGCCGCCGAAACGCCGGGTGGTCGAGGAGTCGGCCTGGTTGAACTTGCCGAAGAT
Source organism: Verrucomicrobiales bacterium (assembly GCA_043754645.1). Lineage (GTDB taxonomy): Bacteria > Verrucomicrobiota > Verrucomicrobiia > Limisphaerales > CANJSG01 > CANJSG01. The sequence goes on from JAYUUX010000462.1 coordinate 3,822, forward strand.
CCTCCCCTGCGATTCGGGCGGGATCGCGATGCCGGTGTCCTCGACCTGGAGCCGGAGAAAGCCCTCCCTCCAGCGTGCGACGTCCACCCGGACGCTCCCGGAAGGGGTGAACTTGATGGCGTTGCCGACGAGGTTCAGGAGGATTTGCCGGACGCGCGTGGGATCCCCGACGATCGATTCCGGAAGTCCCGTCTCGAGATGGAGGTCGAGGGCGAGGTTCTTGGCCGCGGCCGTCGGGCCAAGGAGCATGACGGCTTCCCGGCAGACGACGCGGACGTCGAACGGAACACTTTCCACATCCATTCGCCCCGCCTCGATCTTGGAGAAGTCGAGGACGTCGTTGATCATCTTGAGGAGGCATTCGCCCGAGCGCTGGATCGTCGCGACAAACTCCTGCTGCTCGTCGGTGAGCTGGCTTTCGAGGAGCAGTTCCGCGAATCCGAGGACGCCGTTCATCGGCGTTCGGATCTCGTGGCTCATGACGGCGAGGAATTCGCTCTTGGCGCGGTTGGCGTTGTCGGCCGCCTCTTTCGCACGGCGGAGCTCGGCTTCGATCTCCTTGCGCGCGGTGATGTCCTGCACGGTCCCGTGGAGCCCGATGATCCGGCCGGAAGGATCCCGGTCCGGTTC
>JAYUUX010000463.1:0-5417 GCA_043754645.1 Verrucomicrobiales bacterium
GCAGCGCTGGGCGTAGCCGAGCTTCACCGTGCGGGTCTTGAGGTTGAGCTTGCCCTGGACGATCTCGGCCAGCTTGTCGGCGGCACCGGAAAGAACCGCATGGCCGAAGGCGTCGACCCGGGTCTTGTCCGCTCCGATCTCCTCGCCCTTGGCGTTCTTGAGGCCTTCCCCGACGACCACGATGCAGTATTTCAACTTCGTGATGGTCTCCTTCACCTTGGCGAGGAACGCGGCTTCGTTGAAGGCGATCTCGGGCAGGAGGATGATGTGCGGGGGATTGTCGGCGTTGCCCTGCTTGGCGAGGACGGTGCCGGCGGCGATCCATCCGGCGGCGCGGCCCATGACTTCGACGATGCAGCAGGAGCCGTCGTCGGTGGCCATCGCACCGACGTCGAGGCCGATCTCGGCGACGGTGGCGGAGTTATACTTGATGACCGAGCCGTAGCCGGGGCAGTGGTCGGTGACGGGCAGGTCGTTGTCGATCGTCTTGGGCACGCCGATCACGCGGACCTCGAAGCCGCGCTTCGCGGACTCGTTGTGGATCTTGTTGGCCGTGTCCTGCGAGTCGTTGCCGCCGAGGTAGAAGAAATAGCGGATGTTGTGCGCCTCGAAGAGCTGGAACAAACGGTCCATGTCCTTCGCGGCCTGCTCGGGCTTCTTGTCGAAGTTGATCTTGTAGCGGCAGGTGCCGAGGGCGGCGGCGGGCGTGTGGCGGAGCGCGCGGATGGTCGAGGCCTTCTCGTCGTTGAAGTCGATCATCTCCTCGGTGAGCGTGCCGAGGATGCCGTTGAGGCCGCCGAAGATCTCCTCGATGCATTCGTGCTTGCCCGCTTCGGTGACGACACCGGCGAGGCTGGCGTTGATGACGGCCGTCGGTCCGCCGGACTGGGCGACCAGGAGATTTCCAAGTAGTTCTGCCATAAGCTTGTTTCTTTGACCGGAATGAACAGCGGCAATGGGCCGCTCGACCTACCGGTTCTGCAAATTCGGTTTGCGAAGCTGCCAATCGCGCAGGGGGGTGTCAACCAGAAGGCCCAGAGGATACGGTTGTCCGGTTGATCGAGACCACCGACTGTGGTGGTCCCCGGCTATTGTTTTCCGCCGGCCGTTCAGGCTCAATGACCGCATCAGCCTCCGTCCGTGACAAAACGCCACGCACGAGCTGCCGCATTGGTTGCCATGAGAACTCACAGGCGCTGCCACTGGATTTTTCTTTTCGCCCTCTCCGTCGCTCCCTTCTTGCGCGGCCAGAACGCCCCGAGCACGCCGCCCGCTACGGCCACTGGGTCGGCCGCGGGCGCGCTGGTCGGCGATATCTTCATGACCGGCGCAGCCGAGGCGGACGTGGTCGTCGAGGGGCGCACCTCCAAACGGTGGGTTCCCGACGAGACGAAACTGGCGTTTGCCTGGTCGGACCGGCCGTTTGCGGTCCATGTGCCCTTCCAGATGGAGACGGAGGTGAAGCAGCTCACGCAATACGCCGTGCCGCGGCCCGGCGACCTGCGCACGCCGTCCGTTCAGGCGAAGGACTACGACATCCGCGTTTTCTTCCGCGGGTTCGCTTACACCAACGGCAACTCCGTCAGCGAGGCTCAACCCGCGCTGTTCTCGGTGGGCCTGTATCGCTTCGACGGCCAGCCGGTCTATTCCGCGCGCCCGGCGAAATATTTTTGGTTCGACCGGATGGGGCTTCGAAACCTAAGCGCATATCCGAACGCGACGGTCTTTCCGTATCGGGCCAACGGCCGCCCAGCGGCGGCGCCGGGGCGCGTGGGATTCTTCCTCGTTCTGGATCCGCGGGAGTTTGCCCAACGGCGGGATGCCCAGGGGTCGGTGGCAGGCGGCATCCCAGGCGCGGTGTGGGAAAAGAACTACGGCGAAAAAGTGACGGGCAAACTGGTCGTCGCCATCCACGAGCGCGGCAAACCGTCGGCGGAAAAGGAGTTCGAGGTTCCGATCCGGCAGAACGGCTGGGCGCTGCTGGAACCGAAGATGGTGGTGACAGGAGATTGGAGCCAACGCTTCAACACGGCCGGCGGACAGGACTTGAAGCGCCTCGCAAACCCTGCGCTGGCCGGTTCCGAGGAGTGGTATTTCCAGGATCTCGGCACGACGGTGGAGGGGCCGACGCTGACAACGAAGCATCGGATGGTCGCCGGCAACCTCGCCGACCAGAAGACCCACAAGGCGACCGATGTGGAGATCGTGCTGCAAATGCCTCCTCGGGTCCTCGACCATCTGTGGGCCAAAGGCAGCCTGACCGTCCGCCAGATGTCGGGCGGCACCTATCCGGGATCCGCCCAGTTTGGCCTGAAACGGACGGCGGTCTCCTTCCAGGCGTTCCAGTCAGCCGGACCAACCAATGCGGAGCCGCGCGCCGTCGCCGGTTGGGCGTATGGCTTCGCCAGGGACACGGCCTTCGAGATGTTTCGCGGGCAAGACCCGGTGACGGGATTGTGCAGTGAGACAAACCAGGTGGCCCTCTATCCGGCGCTGATCCACGGATTCAGCCCGGGCAGCAAGGACCAGAACCTCCTCGCCGCGAACTGGCCGCCTGAAAGACGGATCGACGGGCACCGGCCCTACATGGCGGACATCCATTACCACGTGACGGACGGTGCGAACACGCCGCACAAGCGCATCGAGTATTTTGCGGCGCGCCTCAGCGACGTGGAGGACAACCGCGTGGGACGAACCGGCGTGGACGCGGTTGTGGCGGCGGCGGACCCGCTGGACGACGGCTTCTGGGAATGGCGGCCGGAGTTCACCGCTCTCTGCAACAGGGTGCAGTCCCGCATCTCGGTCATCCACGCCAAGCTTCAGGCGCTGTTGAAGAGCAAGGCGGACGTAAACCAGCGCTTCGTCTGGCTGCTCGAACTGGAACAGTCGGCGTTTCCCCGGCAGCCCGACGACTTGCGCGACCTGGTGGGCTGGGCGGTTGCGAATCCGCGCCAGGCCGTGGGCGTGGCCGTCGGGACGACCAGCCCCGCCGCACCCCGCCCGACCTTGACCAAGGAGACGCTGGCGATGCTGCGCGAGCAGCGCAACGGATTGCTGGAAACCAACAACCTGCTCCACGCGCAGCAGAAGGCCCTGCTCGACGAGGCGGCAAAGCTGCTAAAGACGCGCGTCACCAGCGCGCTCATCCAGGCCGGAAAGTCCGGCGAGGCGCGCCGCCCTGCCATGTTCAACGTCGTGGACACGTATCAGGACCTGGGACGCATCGAGCAGCTGCGCCTCTACGAAACCGCCGGGTGGCTGGCCTCCGAGGAGGCCCAGGCAGTGGTGGCCGAGTTGAAGTTCCCCGCGAACTCCATGAAGGACGTGGCCCTGCTGCTCTCGGCCAAGGTGGCCTATGCGCGCGCCAAGGCGGAGGACCGCAAGCTCTGGCTCCAGCGGGTCTCGCCCATGCCGCCGCCGCCCAACGGCCCGGTCGAACAGGCGGCCCGCACCGCGCGCGCGCAGGCGATGCTCGACGCGCGCGAGTCGGTGCGGCTCAACCCCGCCAGCGCCGAGTCGCGGGCGTTGCTCAGGGAATTGGAGCTGGATTTCCTGGCCATCATCGCCGGCAAGCTGGACCACGAACGCAAGATTTCGCTGGCGGCGCTGCATCAATTCCTGGAGGCGCGAGGCTTCTACGCGAAAGACCGGACCACCATGTGGGAAGGCATCAAGGAGGCGGGGTCGGTCTTCTTCTCCTCGTTCTCCAGCGTGATCGCCCTCGGCGCGGCGAACCTTGATGGGACGAACGTGCCGGAGCTGCTCGCCGAATCGGTGGACATCGAGCAGACCAACCTGGCGAAGCACGAGGTCGCGCTCATGGCCATCCAGAAACTGAGCCGCAACGGGATGCCCCTGGCGGAGATCGCCGTCGTGAACCCGAAGACCCTCGGGCAGGTCATCACGCTTCGCAGCGAGAACGGCCTGGCGCTGCCCGAAGCTCAGGCCCGCAGCATCTGCACCGACATCCGCGAGACTTTTGGCGGGCTGCCCGACCTCAAGGCGCTGGTCAGCGGCACGCCGCAGGAAATCAGCGAACTGCTCGCGCGCTCCTATTACGAGGCGTTCGACCCCGGCACGTCGGGGCTGGAAATGTTCGGCAACATCTTCTTCAGCCCGCAGTCGCTGCTCTGCATGTTCGGGCCGGGCGCGATCGTGAAGGGCGCCGAGGGTTTCCATTTCGCCCTCAGCGGCATCACGCAGGCGGGGTTGGACGCGAACCTCCTGGCGCAGGGCGCCAAGGCCGAGCGCATGGGCGAGTTCCTCTACCGCGGGTTGAAGATCGGCCAGCTGGGCGCCGCGCTGGCGGAGAACGAGACCCTCATGGCCTGCATGGTCAACCCGCTGCGCAACGCGGTGCAGGCCGACGCGGCCTTCATGCAGGCCGTGACCACGGCGGCGCCGGGCGCGGGCGTCCTCGCGCAGGCCGGGGCGAAGGCGACGGCGGCCGGCAACTTCTTCGCGCGCTTCGGCGCGACGGTGGTGGTCGTGGGCGGCGCCTCGCACATCGCCGAGGAGCACCACCTCGGGGCGCTCCGCGTGCTCATCGAGTGCCTCGCCCTCCTGGGCACCGAACGGGCCGCCTACGAGCTGATCGAGAAGTCCGGCGTGCCCCTTCCCAAACTGGCCGCGCAGGTCGAGGAGTTCGCCGGCGTGGTCGCCAGCAAGCAGGCCCTGCTCGGCGAAGTCACCGTCTCCATCAAGGCGCTCGAAAGAATCGAACAGCGTGTCAGCGCCGCCAGCGGCGTCGCGCGCGGCCTGCTCGAAGAGGAGATCACGGCGGCGCGCAGCGCGAGCCTTTCGTCCAGGCGCGGCACCGCGCTCGCCGGAAGCCATCCGGAGCTGGAGATGACCGAGGCGATCACCGTCGCGGCCAAGGCACTGGAGCAGGGCAACTCCAAGGAGGCCGCGCGGGCGCTCGCCGCCGCCAAGGCGCTCAAGGACGGCATCGAAGAGGTGATCACCGAGGCCAATTCGCAGATCACCCAGGCACGCTCGGCCCTCGGCAAGGCCAAGTCCGGCCCGCCGATTTCGAAAACGCCTCCAGCCGGACCGCCGCCCGTCGAACCTCCGCCGATACCGGAGCCGCCACCTGTCGTGCCGCCGCTCTCCGAGCTGCCCATTACCGAGCCCCAGCCCGGCCTCGCGCCGATCGTCGCCAAGGCGCGCGAGGAAGTGGCGATGAACGCGGCCAAGCTCACCGTTCCCGATCCCATCGTCCCCGCTGGCGGCTACGACTTGAAATCGAAACTGGGCATCGGACTGAAGCAGGCCGACGACCTGATTCGCGCGAAGGATTTCCGCGGGGCCCACACGGCCTACAAGAAGGCGGTGCTCGAAGCCGAGGCGGCCGGCAACGAGGCCATGGCGGTCTTGTTCCATGAACGGGCCGCCTTGGCGCTGAACGCCGCCGCCGC
>JAYUUX010000464.1:0-1699 GCA_043754645.1 Verrucomicrobiales bacterium
CCACCGTGTCGCCGTGGATCTGCTCCGCCGCTACATCGACACCGCGCGTCCCAAACTCGTCAAAGCCAAGTCGCCCGGAGTCGTCTTCCTGACCAATCGCGGCTCCCAATTCGCCCGCGAGACGCTGTGGGGCCGGATCAAACGCCGCATCCGCCGCTCCTGCATCGAGCGCAATGTGACGCCGCATATGCTCCGGCACAGCTTCGCCACGCACCTGCTGGAGAACGGCGCCGACCTGCGCGTCATCCAGGAACTGCTCGGCCATTCGAGCATCGCCACGACCGAGATCTACACCCACGTCACCAGCGGCCGCCTCCGCGAAGTCCACCGCAAGTTCCATCCCCGCGCGAAGTGAGGCGTGGAAAGCAGCTTCAACTTTGCAGTCGAAAACCCGCCGCGCCCGGTTGAGGCTTCGCCTCAAGCAGGCTTGGAGATGTTCCTGCGGAAACGAAACCTGAACCCAACTTCCTTCCTCTATGAACAACCAACCCGGTGGCGCTGAAGAAATCGCAATTCTTGCCGTGATCCTTGGGATCGTCGGTATATTCGTCGTCTTCGGACTGATCATCAATGCGATCGTCTGCTACTTCGTAAGCTCATGGTTGAAGAAGGTTCCCGCACCGCACCGCAAGATGGAGCCGGGCCTGGTCTGGCTGTTGATGATCCCGTGCTTCCCCATCGTCTGGAACTTCTTCGTCTTCCAGCGGATCCCGGATTCCTTCAAGAGCTACTTCGATTCCATGGGGCGAACCGACGTGGGCGACTGCGGCAAGGGCATCGGCCTCGCATACGCGATCTGCACGGCGTGCAGCATCATTCCGCTGGTGCAATACATCGCCGGCCCCGCCGCGTTGGTCCTGCTGATCATCAACCTCTTGAAGATGAACGAGCTGAAGAACAAGATTGCCGCCGTCTGATTCACCAGCAGTTGAAACGCAAAACAGCCGGGGAATCACTTCCCCGGCCGTTTCATTTCGAGATGGGTTCGACCAGCGGCTCAGGACGCGAAGTCGTAGATGGTCGCCTTCTTGCAGACCTTCTTGAAGACCTTCTCCACGAACTCCACGTGCGACGGATGGATCTGGTAGGCTTCCTCGGCCTGCTTGTCGGTGACGATGAGGTTGAGCGCGACCTGGTAGGTCTGGTCGACCACGGGGCGATGGCTCGGGACCATCTTGCCGACGTGGAAATGGACCACGCCGGGAATGTTCCTGAGATACTTCTCGGCTCCGGCGATGAGTTCATCGGCGGCGTTGGGTTGCGCGGGATCGGTCCAGAAGATGACGACGTGCGATAGCATAGTTTGTGGCGCGGATTGAACCCGGCCGCGCGAAAACTCCAAGCCACAAGTTTGCCGAGAAGGCTGGGTGGCGCAGGCCTCCGGCCTGCTGTTCCGGGCGTCCTCGCCCGGAACAGCCAATCGTGGTGGGGACGAAGCATGCGTGGCCCATCAGCCAGCGCTTCCACCACGCCACGAGGCGGACGCGCTGGCTTGCTCGACACGATTGCTTCGGTCGAGAGCCATGGACTGTTCTGGGTCGGAGACCCGGAACAGCAGGCGAGACGCCTGCGCTAACCGAAGGACATGGCAGCCTGCCAAAGAGTAAGCCTGAAAGAAACTCTGGTGCGCCCGTGGTTTGTTGCAGGTTGTTGGTCGTGGGCGGTTCGTGGTTTGTTCTCGCCACGTCGCCCGCAACCA
>JAYUUX010000465.1:0-5456 GCA_043754645.1 Verrucomicrobiales bacterium
CCGGCCGAGCCGAGGGAATCCACCAGCACCTTGACCTTCACGCCGCGGCCGCACGCGCGGACCAACGTTCCAAGGACCGAGCGCCCCGTGGCGTCACCGGCATAGATGTAGATCTCGAGCCGGACGGTAATACGCGCTTCATCAATGGCTGTGGTCATGGCGGCAATGCCTTCGCCGCCCGTCTTGAGCCACCGGACTGTCCGTTCCATGGCCGGAATCTGTTCCGAGGCTCCCGAGATGACCAAGGGAAATGAAACGGATCGAACGGTGGACCTGCGCCCGCTGTCTGGAGTGGTGGCCGGAATTGGCGTTTGGCAAACCAACCTTCCGGCGCAGACTTGCCCCATGCGTTGCATTCGCCACGTCCTCGTCCTCGTCCTGCTTCTCGCGGGAGCGTCCGTCCATGCGGCGAACACCAGCGCGCGCCTGTTCCTCGATTCCGTCGAAGCCGGTCCGGGTGAAACCGTGATGGCCGCGGTGGAGTTGACGCATAAGCCCGGTTGGCACACCTACTGGGTGAACTCTGGCGACTCCGGATATGCCACAACGATCAAGTGGACGTTGCCGGAGGGGCTGAAGGCGGGACCGGTCCAATGGCCCGTGCCGATCAAGTCGGTCTTCGAAGGGGAATACCTCTACGGCTACGAAGGCGTGGTCACGCTGTTGGTCCCGATCACGGTTTCGGCGGACGCCAAACCCGGGAAGGTCGCATTGAACGCAGCGGTGAATTGGCTGGAGTGCGAAAAACTCTGCATTCCCGGCAGCGCCAAGCTTCCCGGCGAACTGGTCATCGGAGCCGCGAGGAGACCTTCGCCCGACGCGGCCGCCATTGAGGTGGCGAAGTCAAAGCTGCCCAAACCATCCGCAGGCATGGAGATGAAGGCGTTCTGGATGGATGGACATGCCACGGATCGCACGCTGGTCGTGCAATGGACCACGACCAACGCTTTCACCGAGTTTTTCCCCTACAGCAATCCGGACTCCACCTTCAAGGGAGCTTCCGTGACCGGACAGTCCGGTCCGGGCGTCCGGCAGATTCGGAAGAAGGCAACCCTCGACGGCACGACGTGGCCAAGGGAAGTGGCCGGCGTGCTCGTGGGAGGAGCCGATGAGCACAACACCGTCGGCTACGAAGTGACATTGGCCATCGAGGAGGCCGCCAAATCCGTTTCTCCGTCGGGCAGTGAAGCGTCTCCGGGCGGGGCTCTTTGGCTCCAACTGGTCTTTGGATTCATCGGCGGGCTCATCCTCAATGTCATGCCCTGCGTGCTGCCGGTGCTTGGATTCAAGATCCTCGGGGTTGTGAACCAGAACCGCGACGATCCGCGGGCGATCAAGATCCATGGACTCCTCTACGGCCTCGGAGTCTGGGTCAGTTTCCTTGTCTTGGCCGGATTGATCGTCGCGTTGAACTCCGGCGGAAGCCGTTTCATCTGGGGCAGCCAGTTTGGCAGTCCCGTCTTCCTCGTCGTAATCACCTCGGTGCTGGTTCTGGTGTCGCTCAGCCTTTTCGGGGTCTTTGAAATCACGCTTTCGGGCAAGGTGATGGATGTCGCATCCCAGGCGTCGTCGACCGGAGGGCATGCGGGAGCGTTCTTCAACGGCATGTTCGCCACCGTGATGGGCGTCTCCTGCACGGCGCCCGTGCTCGGTGGCGCCGTGGGTTATGCGTTGTCGCAGAACAGCGCGCTGCTGGTCTTCCTGATGTTTTCCGCCGTGGCCTTCGGCATGGCTGCTCCGTATGTCGCGCTCAGCTTCCAGCCGGCTTGGCTCAAGCTGCTGCCTAAACCCGGTCTTTGGATGGAACGGTTCAAGGTTGCGATGGGTTTCCCCATGCTGGCGACCGCCGTCTGGCTGTTCACCATTGCGGCCGGGATGTTCCCGGGAAAACTGCTCTGGCTCGGACTCTTCCTCGTGCTGCTGGCATGCGCCGCCTGGGTCTACGGTGAATTCGTCCAACGCGGTTCTTCCGGCAAGGGCGCGGCTTGGACGGCCATCCTGCTGCTGATCGGGTCAGGCTACTGGTGGGCGTTGGAGAAGGAGCTGTCCTGGAGAAATCCTCCCTCGTCCGCCAACTCTGCTGGCGTGGCCAAGGAAGGCGGCATCCCGTGGCAGCCGTGGAGCAGGGAAGCCATCGCCAAGGCCCAGGCGGAAGGCCGTCCGGTGCTGGTCGATTTCACGGCCGACTGGTGCGTCAATTGCCAGGTGAACAAGCGCAACGCCATCGAAGTCCCCGAGGTGCAGGAAAAGCTCAAGGCCATCAACGCCGTCAGCCTGATCGGCGATTTCACCCGCACTCCTCAGGACATGGCCGACGAGATTCTCAGCCACGGCCGGGCCGGAGTTCCGCTCGTGCTGGTTTATCCCGGCAAGCCCGGCGCCAAGCCCCAGATTCTGCCCGAGCTCTTCTCCAAGGCGACGATGCTGGAGGCGTTGGACCGTGCTGTGGCCAATTAGTCCGCTTTCGTTTCCGGCTCCGAAGTGTCATACTCCGGACTGTCATTCGGCTTGCCACGCGAGTCGGAACTGACGTAGTAACCACGTCCTGCGCCGGGGTCGGCGAAGGACCGGGCGAGCCGATTCAGTCGGACAAAAAGCCGGTGCAACAGGCCAGTTTAGCTCAGTGGTAGAGCAACGCTTTCGTAAAGCGTGGGTCGTCGGTTCAATCCCGACAACTGGCTCCATTTTCAACCGTTTGCAGGGGAGAGGGTGCGGGGAAAAGTAGTGCTGTGGCCCGCCGACTAACGGGTAATCCGGGAAGGCGGGTCATGGGCGCGATTCAGAATATACAACCCAGTTTCTTCGCGTAGCTCCGCCGGGCGACCTCCGACCGCGACGACACCACGACCGGGAAGCAGTCCAGCCTGCGCACCCCCAAGGATCCAAGCATCCAAACAGGACGGCCAAAAACGGGAGGACTCTTGGCGGTGGCTTGTCCGTCAGGAAAGAGTGCACAACATCGTGGTCAAACGCGGTCGTGCGTCCTGGAGAACAAACGCTACGAACGCCGCGGACGTTGAGTCTCCGTCTGCCTGATCGGGCCGCCCGGCGGGCAAAAGCGGTCACGACGGAAAACCTGATCCGCGCCGCCAACGGCCAACCGTCGCAGCCCGAAACCCAGTTGGCTTAGGCGGCCACGGCCCCGCATCGGGGTTCTGGCATCACGCATTAAACATCGCGGATTCGGTGCATTGTTTGCGGTTCCGCAGCCTACCCCGGTCGTGCGCCCGATCGCCTCCGCCGGATTGGGAGGTGTTTGAGCACGCTCGCCCGGATTCGCAAACGACGAATCCTCGGCTACCATCCGCCGGTGAAGACAATGTGGATCGCGCTTTCCATCCTCGCCGCGGTGGCGGCCTTGACCCTCGCGGGTTGCCAGGCCACGCGGGCGGGCTACGAGTCCGCTCCCTACAAAGTCGTGCGGTCGGAAGGGAAGATCGAGCTGCGGGATTACCCGGCGCTCACGGTGGTGGAGACGCCGATGGCCAGCCTGGACGGAAGCGACGGAAGTTTCATGCGGCTGTTCCGGTTCATCTCCGGAGCGAACGAGGGAAAGCAGAAGATCGCCATGACCACGCCGGTTTTCATGTCGGGAAGTTCCACCAACGCGACAATGGCGTTCGTCCTGCCGGCGAAGTTGCCGACGGGCGGCGTGCCCAAGCCGGCGGATGGCGCATTGACGGTCCGGGAGTTGCCGGCGGGCCGGTTTGCGGTGCTGCGTTTCAGCGGCGGCCGGAACACCAAAAACGAGGCGGAATCCCGGGGACGGCTGCAGGAGTGGATGGAACGGGAGCGTCTGACGGCACTGGGCGGGCCGGTTTACGGCTACTTCGACACGCCGTGGACGCCGGCGTTCCTGCGGAGGAACGAGGTGATGCTGCGCACGGAGGGCGAGAAGCCCAGATGAGCACCTTGTGGCAGATCCCGATTCACCGCCCGAGCGACGACCGGATGCAGCGGCGCAAGAATGCCGCCCACGACTATGCCTTGTCCGGTCCGGGTGGCTTTCGCCGAAACCTTGAAATCGATATGAGTTCGCGTCTTTCCCGCTTCGCGCGACTGCTTCCGCTGATTGCGCTGACATGCCTGGCCTTCGCCGTCAAAGCGGACACGGCCACGAACAAAACCCTCTTCGACTTTTCGGCCGCAACCAATTCGTCCGCTTGGGAGATCGTGAACGACGATGTCATGGGCGGGGTTTCCACCAGCCAGTTCAAGGCGACGACCAATGGTTGGGCCGTTTTCAGCGGCACGGTGCGACTCGAGAACAATGGCGGGTTCGCGTCCGTCCGCTCCGCGCCGGTGCGGGACAATCTGACCGGCCTTGGCGCCTTCGTCGTGCGGGTGCGGGGAGACGGACGCCGTTACAAGCTCAGCGTGCGCACCGGCACGGGCTTCGACATCCCCACCTACCAGTGCAGTTTCACGACGAAGCCAGGGGAGTGGGAAGAGCATAGGCTCCCGTTCAGCGAGTTCACGCCAACCTACCGGGGCCGGGTGCCGAGGGGCATGCCGCCGCTGGATCCCGTGAAGGTCAATTCGGTCGGCTTCAACATCTCGGACAAACAGGCCGGGCCGTTCCGCCTGGAGGTGGCTTGGATCAAAGCGGCGCGTTAAAGGGCGATGCCCCAATCCCACGCCGGAGACAAGATCGGCGGGTGAAAGGAATCCGGGAAAGTTTCCCAGGTGTCATCGCCTCTGCAGGTAAGCCTCGGCCAGTTCCTCGCCCAGCAGGAGCGTGCCCTGCGTCCCGAAATGCAGGCGCTCGTGGGGGAGGTGCGCGGTCTTCACCATGAAGATGTCCTTCTCCGACTGCGCCATGGTGCGAAGGGAGGTGTTGATGGCCTCCATGTTCTTCCAGATCGATCCGGGGTGCTGCTCGGAGATGAACCACGGAAGCGCGGGCTGTTTGAAATCGAGTCGCACCTGGGCAATCAGCTTTTGCATCCACGCGGCGTAGTTCCGGAAGTAAGGCCCGAAGTAAGTGTCGTTCTCGCCGGTGTGCCAGAAGACGCCTTCGAGGGTGACGTCGTAGCCCTGCCGAGTCAGGTCCTCGATGGCTTCGCGAATGAAGGCGGCGAACTTGGGGTAGAGATTGCGGCGGGCTTCTGGCGAGCCTTGGGGAGCCCAGTCAGGACTTTGCGCACCGCTGTGGGTGAACTTCACGATGGCGATCCCGTCCTTTGCCCCGAGTGATTTCCGGAGCCGGGCGCCGAAGCTGAGCTCGGGGCCGAAATTGCCGAGGTCATCCACCGGCCCGAGCGGTTCCCAAGCCCGCGAGACCTGAACGCCGCCGCCAAGGGAGTAGCGGAAAGCCACTTCGTCCTGGGCCCGGGCGAGCGCCTCGTGTGCGGGCACCTGCGGGATCTGCGAGACGAAGGAATCCTCGCCCTCCATGTTGCGCTGACCGCCGAGCGCGAAGAGCCGGACGCGCGCTTTCTTCAACAGGGGCAGGC
>JAYUUX010000466.1:0-3683 GCA_043754645.1 Verrucomicrobiales bacterium
CCCAGTTCGATGACGTTTAGCCGGTAGAAGAGGTCTTCGCGGAACCGCCCGAGCTTCACGTCTTCGTCGAGGTTCCGGCTCGTCGCGGCGAGGATCCGGACGTCGGTCTGGATCTCGCGGTTGGAGCCCATGCGGTGGATCTTCCCGTCCTGGGTGACGCGGAGGAGCTTGGCCTGGAGCTGGAGCGACAGGTCGCCGACCTCGTCGAAGAAGATGGTTCCGCCGCCCGCTTCCTCGAACCGGCCGATCCGCTGCGAAGCGGCTCCAGGGAACGCGCCCTTTTCGTGTCCGAACAATTCGCTCTCAAGGAGATTCTCGGCGATCGCAGCGCAGCTGATCTTGATGAGCGGCCTCGCGGCACGCGCGCTCCACCCGTGGATCGCGTCGGCGATGATCTCCTTGCCGACTCCGCTTTCGCCCGTGATGAGAACCCGGCTGCCCGAAGCGGCCACGAGCGCCGCATCCCGGAAGACGGCCTGCATGAGCGGGCTCGCCGCGATGACGCCGCTTGGAAGCGTCTGATCCCCGTCCAACTTCATCGGGCCCGCGTTCGCCATGCCGGTCGCCTGCTGGACGGCCGCCAGCAGTTGGTCCAGGTCGATCGGCTTGGCGAGGTAGTCGAGCGCGCCGTCACGCATCGCATCGACGGCCCCGCGGATGTCGGCGTAGGCCGTGATGAGAAGGACCGGCAGGGTCGGGTGGTCGATCCGGGCGCGGCGGAGCGTTTCGAGGCCGGAGATGCCGGTCATGCGGACATCGGACACCATCATGTCGAAGGGACCCTGCTTGAGGGCTTCGAGGGCTTCTTCACCGGAGGCGACGACACGGGTGCGGAAGCCTTGGCCGGAGAGAAACGAATCGAAGAGGCTGCGTTGGCCCTCGTCGTCATCGACGATGAGGATCCGCGGCATCGCGGCCTTGTCCGTTGGGTTCGTCATGGATCAGACGGCGCCTGGACGGACATGGCTGATGCGGAACACGGCACCACGGGGTTCGTTGGCCGCGCATTCGATCTCCCACCCGTGGGCGAGGACGATCTGCCGGACGACCGCCAGTCCGAGCCCGGTTCCCTCCACATTCGTGGTGAAGTAGGGCTTGAAGATCTCCGTTCGACGATCGACCGGGACTCCGGGCCCGTTGTCCCGCACCTCAACAACGATCTCGGTCGGTGTCGGACGGGTCGCCGCGATTTCAATGACACCTCCCTGGCCGACGGCCTGGATGGCATTCAGAAGGAGGTTGAACAACGTCTGCCGGAAGAGCTGCTCGTCGGCTTCGATGACGGCGTTTTCCACGGCGATCTTGACGGTGACGCCCTTGTCCTCGGCATCGAGGGAAAGGGCGCGGGCGACCTCCGTGGCGACCCGGTCCAAGGCCACGGGGGAACGCCGGACCTCACGGGGCCGGGAGTAGTTGATGAATTCGTTGAGCTGCGCGGTGACGCGGTCCGTCTCGTCGAGGATCGCACGGGACCGGTCGCGGACTTCGGTTGAAGCGGCTTCCTGCCGGGTAATCAGCTGGGCCAGGCCGCGGATGATGTTGAGGGGATTGCGGGTTTCATGCGCAAGGCCGGCCGCGGCGAGGTTCATCTGTTTGAGGTGCGAGTTCAGCTCGCTTGCCTTCACCAGCCGCAGCTCCAGGTCCGCCGAGCGCTGGATGCTGCGCCACGTGAACCCGGCGCCACCGACGCTGATCGTGGCCAGTCCGCAGATGAGAAGCCGGATCAGCAAATCCTCGGAGGAGGCTTCGGTCACCGGCTTGGTGGGCATGACGATGATGAAGCTGTGGACACCCTGTTTGGCGATCAGGGACGAATACTCCGCCTCGGTCATCCATGGCGGACGTCCGAAGGGTCCCCTGCCCCGGCCGCGGTCGCTCCTCGAGCGGCCGGGCTCATTCGTCGACCCAGCCCGATTCGTGCCCCACGACGGCGGCGGCATGATGCCGGGAATGTTGGTCACCGAAGGATTGAACGGCACGACGATCGTCCGCGCGACGCCATCGGGCTCCGGAAACACGTTCGTCCCCAGGTCCATCAGGTTGGCGAGGATCATGTGGTCCGCGGTCCAGGTGACGCCGGACTGGGCCGGGATCTCGAGGTCGTCGACGGGATTGCCGGCGGAGATGACGACGTCGTTCTCCGCGTTCAACAGCGCGATCGATTCGAGCTGGTCCGCCTTGGTCAACTCGGCCAACGCGGTCTGCAATCGTTCCTGCGAGACGACGCCGCCGCCGCGGCGCTGGGACCGGATAACCAGGCCCAGCGTCGACGTGATCGCCCGGGCGCGGCTCATCAGGTTTTGCCGGGAGGCTTCCTGGACCCGCCGGTGCTCGAAGACCTGCCATGCCACGAAGACGGTCCACGCCAGACCAAGCGACATGTAGATCCAAAGGCCTCGTTTCATGGCTTTCTTCGAACTGTCCCGGGTTCCTAGCGCCGGTTGGGCTTCGACGCAGGCTGCGTGACCGGGGGCGCCGACGCGGGAGGGATGGTGTTGATGGTCGGCGGCTTTTCCGGAATGCCCTCGAGATAGCGGTTGAGTTCCTTTTCGCTGAACGTCTTCGGAGCCAGCTGGAGCCTCCCCGTTTCGCTCCTTGTCATCTGGGCAAGGTCGCGGGGGCGTTCGATGACGTGGGGCGTGAGGAAGATGAGCAGCTCGGTCTTGGAGTCCGTCTTGACCTGTCGCTTGAAGGCGGCCCCAAGCAGGGGGATGTCGCCGAGAAGGGGGATTTTGCGGTCCTGGTTGACCTTGGTCGTGCCGATCAGGCCGCCGATGGCGACCGTCTGGCCATCGGGAGTGACGACGACGGTGTCGGCGGAACGTTTGTCGATGACCGCCGCGTTCACGCCGGCGGAGATGTTGACCGTCTTGTCGCTGATGGATGAAATCTCCGGCTGGATGATCATCTCGACGGTTCCGGCGGAGGTCGAAATGAACGGGGTCACGCGGAGGATGATGCCGATGTCCTGGTAGGTCACCGTGTTGATCTGACCGTTGACCGCGTCGAAACGGGTGTTCGTCACGAAGGGGACCGACTGGCCGACGAGGATCGTCGCCTGCTGGTTGTTGCGGGCGAGGATCGACGGGCGTGAGAGGATCTCGGTCTTACCCTTGACCGCGAGGGCACGGAAGGTGGCGGAGAAGTCTTCCCCGATCAGCTTGTAGAGTCCGCCTCCGGCCAGGGTGGACGCGGCGTCCTGGAGCCCGAAGGACGAGGATGCCACGCTGTTTCCCGCCACACCGGCCGGCGCATTCTCGAGCCGGTGGGTGTAGCTCGCCTCGACGCCGAGATCGAGGTCGTCGCCATGGGTCACCTGGAGGAACACCACATTGATGAGAACCTGCGGCTTGGGCTTGTCCAGAC
Organism: Verrucomicrobiales bacterium; assembly: GCA_043754645.1. Lineage (GTDB taxonomy): Bacteria > Verrucomicrobiota > Verrucomicrobiia > Limisphaerales > CANJSG01 > CANJSG01. The sequence continues at coordinate 3,367 of JAYUUX010000466.1, forward strand.
TGCGGATGACTTCCTCGATCAGCTTCTGAGTCTCGTCGTCGGCGGTGATGACCAGCGAACGCGAGTCGGTGTCCGTCGCAATGGTGGCGGTTCCGATTTCGGTGCTCGCCGGATAGGCGCCCGTGAGGGCCCGCGAGGTGCCCCCCCCGGTGGACCGCGCCGCTGTCGACCCGGTATTGTTGCGTTGCTGGGCAAGCGCATCGCCCGCGGTCAATCCGAGGGTGGTGGCGAGCAGCAGTCCGAGACGGCGTTTGTGTTTGAAGACCTTGGGCATGATGACGTGAAAGTTGAATTCGTTCCGGTCTCAGGCTCAGTTT
>JAYUUX010000467.1:0-10098 GCA_043754645.1 Verrucomicrobiales bacterium
CTTGGTGATGGAGCTGATGGCTGCTTCGAGGTCGCGCTGCTTCTGCGGGGTGAGCTGGGAGGGTTCGACGGCGACGGCCTTTTCGGCGGCTTTTTCGACGTTCTTTTCGGAAGATTTGGCAGGCATGGAAATGGGTCTGATTGGGCTGCGGTTTAGGTGGGGTCAGGTAAAGGTGGTTGAAGCGTCGCGTCAACCTGAGTTGCGCGTGAATTGTCGGGTCACATAGGGAAGCCGTCCGGCGGGCGGGCAAATCTCTCGCCTCGGTCGCCGCGGCGACTCCACACTTGTCGATCCTTCAGGCCGAAGGGACCGGTTCCGATGCAGAAACAGGTGCGAAACGACGGCAACCACTTCGAGTGGATCGACATTCTCCGCGGGCTGGCAGCCCTCGGCGTGGTGCTGTTTCATGCCCGTGTCGATCTTTGGGTGGGGTGGAACGAAATCCGGATGCACCCGGACCAGTTCTCGTCGTTCGACCGGATGGCGGCGTGGTTGTCGGCGCCGCTGCCGTTCCTTGGTTCGGGGGTCATGCTGTTCTTTTTGCTGAGCGGGTTTTGCATCCATTATCCTACGGCGTTGGCGAAAGGGATCGAGCTGAAGTCCTACGCTCCCCGGCGGGTGCTGCGGATCTTGCCGCCGTATCTGGCCGCGGTGGGCTTCAGCCTGTTGGTGGAATGGATCTGCCGAAGCCGGTTCGGGGCCGGGTCGAGCGATGCGCAAGCGGTCTGGAAGACGATCTTCATGGCGCAGAACTATCCACCTTCGCCAGGACAACTGCTGTCCAACCCATCACTTTGGTCGCTGCCGGTGGAAATGGAGCTCTACCTCGTCTACCCGCTCATCTTCTGGCTCGGCCAACGGATCGGCGGGAAGCTCGTTCTCGCCGCAGTCGCCGTCGTTTCCGCGGTCGCGCTCGGACTGGTGTTGTCCGGCGTTTCCTGGTTGGAGGGGAACTTCGCGAAATACTGGATCATCTGGTGCTGCGGGGCGTTGCTCGCGCATTTCATCAAACAGAAGAACCTGCCGCCGTGGCGGAGTTGGTTTTGGGTGCCGATGCTTGGGGCCTTCCTGGTTGCCGCAGTCATGGTGCTGAAGGGCTGGCCGCATGTGGTCGGGCATTTCTTCTGGGCGACGGGTTACTTCTTCCTGATCTGGTTGTGCCTGTCGTCGCCGGCCCCTGGAACCCTTGTGCCAGGCGGATTGCTCAAACCCATGCTCTGGCTGGGGCAGATCTCGTATTCGCTCTACCTCGTGCACTTCCCGCTGTTCCGGCTGTTGGGAACGGTCTGGGTCGACTGGAAGGGAGCCAAGCCCTCGAACCTGTTCATCTGCCTCGCGGCCTCCCTCTTGGCCGTGCTGGTGGGAGCACTCTTCTATTGGCTGATCGAAAAACCTTCGCACGGGCTGGCGAGGAATTTTGGCAAGAAGGCCAAAGCGTAGCGCGACGGATTGCCGGACCCGCACCGGGCCCGCGGCCTTTCGAAAGTTGATTTCCGAAAACAGGATCCGGGGTTGCCTCGCAATCACTCCATGCCGATAAACCCTCTCGTGATTCACGACCCAAGCGCGGCGAGGGATACGTTCCGCCGGATCGCCGCCAACATCGCAACCGTCGTCAGCGGCCAGTCGGACACGATCCGCCGGCTGCTTGTCGCCCTGGGAAGCGGCGGCCATGTGCTGCTGGAGGACTATCCCGGCACCGGCAAAACCACGCTCGCCAAGGCGCTCGCCCGCTCGATCGACGCCGAGTTCAAGCGCCTTCAATTCACGCCCGACCTGCTGCCGTCGGACATCCTCGGAGTCTCGATCTACAACCAGCGGGAGCAGCAGTTCCAGTTTCACGAAGGGCCCGTCTTCACGAACATCCTGTTGGCCGACGAGATCAACCGCGCCTCGCCCCGCACGCAGTCCGCGCTGCTGGAGGCGATGGGCGAAGGCCAGGTGACTGTCGAGGGCGAACGCCGCGCGTTGCCCGATCTGTTCTTCGTCATCGCGACGCAGAACCCGGTGGAGTTCCGCGGCACGTATCCGCTGCCGGAGGCGCAGATGGACCGGTTTGGCATGGAGTTCACGCTGGGCTACGTCACGGAGAACGAGGAGGTGTCGATCCTCTCGGCCAGGCAGACGGTGAACCCGCTCGATTCCCTGAAACCCTGTTCTACGCTGCGGGAGATCGTCGCATTGCGCGCCGCCGCCGCCGATGTCCGGGTCAGCGAGGAGTTGAAGCACTATATCGTGGCGCTCGTGGCGGGCACCCGGACCTTTGCCGGAGTCAACCTGGGTGCAAGTCCCCGCGCTTCGCTGGCGCTGATGAAGGCCGCGCAGGCGGCGGCGCTGCATGACGGCCTCGAGTTCGTGACCCCGGATCTGATCCGCGAACTGGCACCGACCGTCATCGCCCACCGGTTGGCGCTCGATCCCCAGATGAAGTTCTCCGGGTTGACCGGCGTTTCCGTGGTCAACGACCTTCTCAAGAAGGTGCCCGTTCCCAAGTAGGCCACGCCCCATGGGTGTCGAGACCATCAAGCGCCTGATGTTCCGCAGCTACCGGACGACCCCGGAGATGCCGGAACGTTTCCGGCGGCGCTTCACCCTGGCGGGCATCTTCGTGTGGTGCGCCATGCTCTTCGCGCTGACCCTGGGTGCTGATACGTCGCGGACGATGGGATACCAGGTCTTCACGGTGCTCGGCGTGATCATGATCATCAGCCTGTGCTCGACCTTCCGCTTCAAGCCCCGGCTGCGGTTCCGGCGGCTGATGCCTCGGTTCGGCACGGTCCAGCAGCCGCTGCGCTACGCGATCCGGTTCCAGAACGATGGCAAGGTCGCGGAAAAGGACCTCATCCTGATCGAGCGGCAGCGTGATCCACGGCCCACGTTCACCGAGTTCACGCATGCGCGGGAACCAGGCGAGGAAAAGAGGAACGCCTGGGACCGCTTCGTCGGCTTCCATCGGTTCCGTTGGCTGATGGAGCGCAAACGCAGCGCAAAGATCCGCGAGATGCCGCTGCCCGACCTGCCACCCGGTCGCGAGACCGACGTCACAGTCGAGATCCAGCCGCTGCGTCGAGGCCGGCTCAACCTCGTCACTTCAATTCTGGCCCGGCCGGATCCGTTCGGCCTCGTCAAGGCGCTGCACCGGGTGCCGCTCGCCGATTCGGTGCTGATCCTGCCGAACCGCTACGCGCTGCCGCCGATCGATCTGCCCGGGCAGATGAAATACCAGCAGGGCGGAGTGAACCAGGCCTCGTCGGTCGGCGAATCCGAGGAGTTCATCTCGCTGCGCGACTATCGTCCGGGCGACCCGTTGAGGAACATCCATTGGCGCAGTTTCGCCCGCACCGGCCGGCCGATCGTGCGGGAATTTCAGGACGAGTTCTTCGTCCGCACGGCGCTGGTGCTGGATACGTTCGGGACGGATCTCGACCTGTTCGAAGAAGCCGTCTCCGTGGCCGCTTCGTTTGCGGTCGCGCTGGACACGCAGGAGGCCTTGCTCGACCTGCTCTTCGTCGGGACGGACGCCTACTGCTTCACCGTCGGCCGGGGAATCGGCCAGACGGAGCGGGTGCTGGAAGTATTGGCGGAAGTCCAGGTCAGCCCGGAAAAACCCTTCTCCGATCTCACCAAGCTCGTGCTTGGACACGGCACGCAGGTCAGCGGGTGCGTCTGCATCCTCCTGTCATGGGACGAAGCGAGGCGTGAGTTTGTCGGCAAGCTCCTCAGCATGGAGGTTCCAACCATCGTCCTCGTGCTGGTGCCAAAGGGGGCGGACACCAAACTGGAACTCGGTCCCATGCGGGTCAGTCCGGAACGCTTCAAGGTCATCCCCATTGATCGGATCCAGGAAGTTCTCGCGACTCTCGGCCAGCGGTGATCCGCTGCGGTGGCCGATCCCTCCAAATAAAACGGCGCCGCGTTGCCGCGGCGCCTTCATATCGATCCGGTTTGCCGGATTACTTCACGACCGACGCGTGGAACTCGGTCCAGTCGTCGATGTTGTTCAGGTCGACCGCGCCCGGGTTGACCGAGCCGTCGTCCGCCAGGCCGGCGGCCTTGAGGATGCCGTGGCGCACGTCGTCCTTGTGGATGTAGCCCATCACGGCGGCGTTGCTCGTGTAGATGGTCGCCTTGTCGAGCTTGACGCCGGGATACGCCCTTACCCAGGCCTCGAACTGCGAGTAGGTCGGTTTTTTCGAGTGGATGAACTCGCGTGCCTTGTCGGCATCAATGCCAAGGGCCCCGAGGACCATCTGGTCGTAGCCGGGCCCGATGTCCTTGTAGCCGTCGGCCAGGCGGCCCAGGCCGCCGAGAAGGGCTTTCTGCCAGACGCGCGGGAGATGAATGACGCCGAGCGGGCCGGCGGTTGCGGAGCTGATGAGGGGAACGATTTTTTCCATTTGGATTCCTTTTGTTGAAGACCGGGATCGCGCTAACAGTTGCGGACCAGCGTGCAGTTTGTCTAACGGGAAAAATGCCATCGCCGAAAACAGCGGCCGAGTTGACGGAGACGAGCGTGGTGGGTCCGGACACCCGCGAATGGATCGTCCGCGCCCATGACTGCGCCGCGCTCGGGCTGCACCACATCGCGCACGTCGGGGTGGCCGATGCAGCCGCCCCCTACCGGATGGTCCGGACCAATCTCCGCGGAAGCTATCTGCTCGCGTGCTTCGGCGGCGAAGGACGGATCCTCCTCGATGGGCGTTGGCAGGTTTGCCGCGCGGGCATGGCCTGCCTCGCGCCGACGCATGTCCCACATGCGTTCCATGCCGTGCCGGGAAAACGCTGGAACTTCGCGTGGGTCCGCTATGAACAGCCGCCGGACCAGAAGCCCGTGATCAACTCCGCGTCGCCCGTGATGACGCGGTTCGACGGGCAGGCTTTGGCTTCGGCGGTCACGGGCCTCTGGCATGAGGTCAAGGCGGGAGGCGATCCCGCGGCGTTGCACCATTGGGTCGAACTCGTGCACGGCTACGTCCGGCGATTCGCGCAGCCGTGGACGGTCGAAGACCGGCTGTGGAAACTGTGGGACAAGGTCGCTGCAAAGCTGGAGGACGGTTGGACGTTGGACCGGTTGGCGAAGGAGGCTCATTGCTCCTCCGAACACCTGCGCCGTCTTTGCCGCCGTTCGATGGGCCGGAGCCCGATGCAGCAGATCACTTATCTGCGGATGCAACGGGCGGCCGGGCTCCTCACCAGCACCCAGGACAAGATCGAATCCATCGCCCACGCCGTGGGCTACCAGAACCCGTTCGTCTTCTCGACGACGTTCAAGAAATGGATCGGCTGGCGCCCCAGCGAATACCGGATCCATTCGGGCGGTCGGCCCAAGGCTTGAACGGGAGCATCTTCAAATTCGGCTAATCCTTCCGGGGTTTACTGCCGATACCTCCACTGCCTGGCAATGGATTGCCGGGAACCACATATGAAAGGATTCACGTCAATTCTGGCGGGCCTCGTCCTGTCCGGCGCCCTCGGCGCCGGCGCAGCGGATTCCAGGGACGACTCGACGAAACTCATCAAACTCCTGCAGACGAGCACCGTCTCGCTGCTCAAGGAGGGCAATGCCCGCTTCGCCGCCGGCAAACCCCAGTCTCCCAACGCCGAACCAGCGCGCCGGATGGAACTCGCGGCCAACGGCCAGGAGCCGTTGGCAACGATACTCGCCTGCTCCGATTCGCGCGATCCGGTGGAACTCATGTTCGACCGCGGTGTCGGCGACCTTTTCGTGGTCCGCGTTGCCGGCAATGTGGCCGGAGTCAGCGAAACGGCGACGATCGAATACGGCGTCACGCATCTAGGCACGCCGGTCCTTCTGGTCATGGGCCATACCAAATGCGGCGCCGTCACCGCTGTGGTAAAGGGCGCGGAACTCCACGGCCATCTGGTCGCGCTCGCCAAGCTCATCGAGCCCGCAGCGAAGAAGGCGAAGGCCGCCGGCGTCTCGGGCGAGGACGCCGTGCCCGTGGCCATCCAGCTGAACGTCTGGTTGCAGATCGAATCCCTTCTCACGCGTAGTTCCCTGATCCGGAACCACGCCGCCGCCGGCAAGGTCGAGGTCATGGGAGCCGTCTACGACATCGCCTCCGGCAAGGTCGTCTGGCTCGGGAAACATCCGGACATGGACCGCCTCCTGGCCCTTCCCGTCAGTCCGGACGAAGAGGTCCACACCCCTGGTCTCAGCGACGCCCATTCCCCTGCGGGTGGCCACGAACCCGCCGCCGCAAAACCGGCCGCCGGAGGCCTGGCCAGTTCAGTCCCCGTTCCGTCGCCCGGCGCGGCCACGGTCAAACACGCCGATCCCGCGCCCCCAAAAGCAGCCGGGCCGTTCGCTTCCGCCAAACCCACGCCGTCCGGCCCCGGAGCGGCCGCACCGACTTCGGGGACGACGAGGGCTCCGGGAAAAAATCCCCTCGGTCCGCCGCCCCCCGCCGAGCCGCATGACGCCCATGCCGCCGCCGTGCCCGCCAAGGCCCACTGATCGCGCGAGCAGAAACGACGGACGCCGGATTGCCACGGGCAAGGGCGTAGCCTACGACTTCGGGATGCGTCGTATCTTCCCGCGGATCCTTTGGCTCGGTCTCCTCGGTCTTCTTTCCGGGGCTCCGGTCATCGCCGGCGACCTGACCGAGGCCATGCGGCTCTACTCCTCGCGGCAACTGGCCGAGAGCCGGAAAGCGCTCGAGGGTTTGACCAATTCGGCCGGGGTATCCGCCGAAGCCCACTACTGGCTTGGCCGGATCGCGCTGGAGCAGCAGCGCGCTCCCGACGGGGTGACCGCGCTCGAACAGGCCGTGGCGTTGGCCTCGACCAACAGCCTCTTCCGCGAGTGGCTGGGCCGCGGCTACGGAACGCTGGCGGTCGAGGCGAACCTCTTCAAACGCCCCGGTTACGCGAAGAAAACCCTCGCTTCATTCCTCACGGCTGTGGAGCTCGACGGTTCCAACGTGCCCGCGCGGGAGATGCTCATCGCCTACTACAGCGGCGCGCCCGGTTTCATGGGGGGCAGCGCCACGAAGGCCATGGAACAGGTCGAGGCCATCAAGAAGCTGGATCCCGTCGCGGGTGCCGCCGTCCACGCCCGGCAATACGCGCAGGACGGCGACCGGATCCAAGCGGAGAAGATCCTCCGGCAGGCCGTCGCGGTCCACCCGTCGAACGCCGTCGCGCGGGTGCATCTGGGCACCTGGCTGTTGAACGAGGGGAAATTCCCCGAGGCCTGGAAGGAGCTCCGCGAAGCGCGGGTCCTCAGTCCCACGAACGGGCCGGCGCAGTTCTACCTGGCCCGGACGGCGCTGCGGATGGGGGAGCACTTCCGCGAAGGCGAGGAAGCCCTTCGCGAATACCTCAAGATCCAGCCGCCCTATGGCAACCCGACGCCGGCCACCGCGCACTACCTCCTCGGACTGCTGCTCGAGAAGCTCAAGCGGCCGGAGGACGCCCAGGCCGAATTCGTCCGTGCCTCGTCCCTTGAACCGGGCAACCGGCTCTACACGTCGCGCATCAGGGGAAAGTAGGGACGGATGCCGGGGGAAAAACAAACCCCCGCCGGGATGACCGGCGGGGGTTGCTGAAATCGGCGCGCCCTACTTCTTCTTGGCAGCCTTGGAGTCGGCCTTCTTGCGTTTCACGTAGGCTTCACGACGGCGGCGCTTCTGGACCTTGTTCGATTGCTTCATAGATGACTTTACAAACGGAAATGGATTCGTTGTGTTCGCGACTATGCTAATGCGTGCAGGGCGGTTCAACCTCTATTTCCTTCTGGCCTGCTTCGTCGGCCTGGTCTCCGGTTGCAAGACCACGGAGGAGAAGCGCGAGGCCAACGAGGTGACCCTGATCCGCTTCCACCGGGAGGCGCGGGCCGACGGTTCGCCGTCCATGGTCAAGGTTCCTTTCCGCACGGGCTTCGTCGCCACCGCCGATGCGTCGCCCATCCTCGACGAGCGCAACGTCGAGGGCGCGGAGATCGTCGACACCAACGGGGAATTCGCCATCCAGATCCATTTCGGCCGCCACGGCCAGATGCTCCTCGACCAGATCAGCACCGAATCACGGACCCGCCGGCTCCTGATCTTCTGCCAGTGGGAGGAGGGACGATGGATCGCCGCGCCCGTCCTCAACACCCGCATCCAATCGGGCTACCTGACCTTCACCCCCGACGCGACGCGCGACGAGACGGTCCGGATCGTCCGCGGGTTGAACAATCTGGTGAAAAAGTTGAAGGCGAAGGACGGAACATGGTGAGCGGTGCAGTGAGGCGGATTCTCCTAAACTTCCTCATCGCGTTCGTCGGCGTCCTCGCCTCCCGGGCCCAGCCGTTTTCGCTCCCCACGGCGAACCGCGCGGTGCTTGATCCGGTCGACGGCACCAAAGCCTTCGCGCCGACGCCCGGCCGCGACTGGCACAGCGGCACGTTCGGCTGCGTGCGCAGCGACGGACACCAGTTCCACGAGGGCATCGACATCCTGTCCATCGCCCGCGACCGCAGGGGCGAGCCGACCGATCCCGTGATGGCCGCCGCCGATGGCACGGTGGTCTACGTCAACCGCAAGTCCGGCCTGTCGAACTACGGCAACTATCTGGTCGTCGAGCATGTGATCGAAGGCCTGCCGGTTTACTCCCTCTACGCCCACTTGCGAGAGGCCGGAGCGGGCATTTCGCCGGGGTCCAAGGTGAAGTCGGGCGAACAGCTGGGCATCCTTGGCCGAACGAGCAACACCCGGCAGGCAATCTCGAAGGACCGGGCACATCTGCACTTCGAGGTGAATCTCCTTCTCTCGGACCGCTTCGAGGCGTGGCATAGGAAGACGATGGCCGGCACCCGCAACGACCACGGCCTCTGGAACGGCCAGAACATGGCGGGCCTTGATCCGTGGCAACTGTTCCTAGCCCAAAAGAAGGAGGGTTCCCGATTCAGCCTGCGCCGATTCATCCAGTCGCAGCCCGAGCTCTGCCGAGTCGTGGTGCGCGAGAAGGACTTCACCTTTGCCCGACGCTATGCCGCCCTGATCGACCGCAACGCCAAGGCCGAGAAGGAGGGCGTCGCCGGATACGAGATCGCGCTGACGTGCCACGGGGCGCCGATCCGGCTGATACCGCGCGCGGAATCCGAGCTGAAATCCAAGGCCCGCGTCAGCGTGTTGGGCGTCAACCCGCCGGTCTTCGGATCGTGCGCGTGCAGCAAGCTCGTCACCAAGGCCGGCAGTTCGTGGGCATTGACGGCAAAGGGAGAGCGGCTTGTCGGCCTGTTGGCCCACTGACCGCCGGCCTTTGCCGTTGCCCGGGGCCGCGACGCGCCTAGGGTCCCAGCCATGATTTGTCCTGCCTGCGGGAACAACCTCGGAAACCTAGTGGCGGGCAACGTCGCCCTCGACGTCTGCCGCTCGGGCTGCGGCGGCGTGTGGTTCGACAACTTCGAGCTCCGGCGCATCGACGACACCGCGGCCGCCGCGCTCACCAGCCTCTGGCGAGATCCGGCGATGCACGTCGACCCGAAGAAGAAACGCTCCTGTCCGAAGTGCGAGGGCCAGCCGATGTTCCGCCGTTTCTTCAGCCGGCTGAAAACCGTCGAGATCGACGAGTGCCCCAACTGCGCCGGAGTCTGGCTGGACGGAGGGGAATTCGACAGGATCCAAGAAGAGCTGCATCCGGAGATTTCGCCGGAGAAAAGCGAGCTGAACGCGGCCCTGGCGGCGGCGATTTCCGTCGTCAGGATCCACAACGCCCGGTGACCGGTCACTCCTTCGGTTCGGACTCCCACTCGGGATAGACCTCGGCCTTGAGCTGGCCTCGGCGGATGAGTTCCTGCAGGTCCCGGATGATCGTCCGCCGCGCGACCCCGAATTGCCGGGCAAGCGACGAGATGTTCGGCCGGTCCTTGCTCTCGGAAAGCTGCTGGCGAATGTGGTTCTGCCGGCCCAGTCGATCCGTTGAGCGGCTGAACAGCTCCAGCGCATCGACCCGCTTCGAACGCTCCAACGCTTCGAAGCTGCGGACCACCTCCGTTTCCCCGCACTCGGCCAGGGTCGTCTTCACCACTTGCAGGAGCGCGTCGACGTCGACGGGCTTTGTCAGGCAGTAGTGCGCACGACGCGGCCCTTG
>JAYUUX010000468.1:0-6526 GCA_043754645.1 Verrucomicrobiales bacterium
TGGAGCGGGTGTGCCTTCCGCGGGAACGGAGCTGCTCCGGTTCCGCGCGACCGACGGCCAGCTCGTTTCGGGAGAAGCCGCCATCAAGGTTGAAACCCCGAGGCGTCCGTTCGTCTCAACCAGCGACGCAACCGTTCGCGGTCCGGGTGCCTTCACGCTGGAGGGGTTCGCCACAGCGAACGGAATCCCCTCCACGGCGTGGTTCGAATGGGGTTTGAATCGCTTCGTGCCGAATCGCACGACGCCGGCCGCTATCGGCAAGGGACGTTCCGTGGTTCCACTGAACGCACCGCTCACGGGCCTCATCGGAGGGCGCACTTATTTCTTCCGGCTGATGGCCAGCAATGCCGTTGGCGTGACGGCGGGCAATCTTCAGCAGTTCGTCAACGGCGGCACCGCGTGGTCGTCGACTGGATCATCCGTGCCCACGAACTGGCCGCCGGGTGAAGCGGAAGTGGCGAAGATCGCTGCCGGGGATTTTATGACCTACAAGCTTTCAACAAGCTTGTCGGTGAAATCCATTTCGGAGACCGGCCCGATGCCGCCGCAGCCGCTATCCGCGACTGGACTTGTTTCTCTCGTTGCGGGCTACGGTTCAGCGGGCGGGTTTTCCGGTAACGGAATGCTCATTTGGACGGGACTGAATGGCAGTGGAAGCCTGACCAGCTTGGCCGCAAGTGTGAAGTCGCCCGTTTTGTCCTTCGGTGACTACTTCTCGTGGCATGCCCTGATCGAGAACGGTCTGGTTCAGCCGTTTGGCGGCTACATGGGCGGCCCGGTTGTCGTTCCTTACGGCGTGACGAACATCGTCTCCATCGGAACTGGCCGGTATCTCGCCCAATCGTTTGCAGTTCGTGCCGACGGGACCGTCGTCAGTTGGAACAATACGACCGGCCTAACGAACTCGTATCCGGAAGTGACCAACGCCGTCTCGGTCGCCGTTGGCCGCGATGGCTCCAGCCGTGACAACGTGATTCTACTCAGAAGCGATGGCCGGATCATGACCCTGACAGGAGGGTTCTTCGGGATTCCTCCGGAAGCCGCCAATTTGACCAACGCCACTTCCGTAGCCGCCGGCGGGAGGTTTGCCGCCATCACTGCCGATGGCCGGGTCACCGTTTGGCCTTCAAGCGGTTTGCCTGCGGCGTTCCTCGCGTCCGAAGGCGCAGCCGCTGTCGCGGTTGGCCAAAGCCATGTCGTTGTCCTTATCCCGGCAACACTCGTCCTCGTGCCGCGTCTGCTTTCATCGCCGCCGGATGTGACCGTGGCCTACGGCGGATCGACCAGCCTGACAGCGGTAGCCACCGGGACGGCACCGCTTTCCTTCCAGTGGATTAAGGACGGTTCTCCACTTGTAGGAGCCAATCAGGCAACTCTGCCGCTGAACTTCGCCACCCGCCTGTCCGAAGGACAATACAGCGTCATGGTGGCGAACGAAGCGGACTCGATTTCAAGCTTGCCGTCGACGGTGCGTGTGCTGGTGCCCCAGTTGGTCGGAACACCCAGAGTCATGCCGGGAGGCCGGATCGAGTTCGAGATCGCCGATGCGATCGCGGGAGGTCTTTCCCAGACTAACCGGCTCACGGTCGAAGCGTCGCCGGAATTGGGAACGGAAGCCGTTTGGACACCGCTGCCAGGCCCGGTCCAGTTGCTGGGTGGGAAGCTCATCTTCTCCGATCTTTCGGCGACCAACTTCGCAAATCGGTTCTATCGGGTGATCGAGCGGTAGAGAGCGATCCAGAGTCGGTTCTCTGCTTGCGATCCCTCGACAGAGGTCGCAGATACGCGCAAATACGCGCAGAAACCCACACAAGTGGTGGAGGCGGCGGGAATTGAATCTGCGCGGCACTTTGTGGGTCCTTGCGCGAAAACAGCGCATCAATGTGGGTATCTGCGCTTTGAATTGAATCTGCCTAAGAGCTCGTTGCGCAGATAGGCGCATCTACCCACAAATTTCGTGGCCCTAAATGGCCCTAAAAAGTCGGCCCGAGTTCCGTCGGGCGTCACAGCTCACGGATTTGAAGTCGGAGCAGGATTTCCTCACTTGCCGGTATCAGGAACACGTGGCGGAATTGGAGCCGCAGTCGGGCGCTAGATTCAGGGCGGCGGCGGAGTCGAACTGGTGAAGTTGAAGTCGTTCGTCATGAAATACTGGGGCCCGGTGGCCACCCCCGGTCCGGGGTCCTGAAGCGTTAGCAGGCGGGCGACTTTCCGTTTCGATTCAGCCCAGAATTTTTCAAGGGAACCTGACGGTCCCCGGGTTAGGCACATGACGGCACGCGTGGGGGCCGTGGTTGAACCCACCTGAATGGTTCCACGCAGAAAGAAGTTTGTCTGTCCCCCGTTGAAGTTGCCGCCTGGCTGAAAGAACGAGAAACAGCCACTTAGATTCTGGTGAATCAAAGACCGAAGCTCATTGAACCAGCCTCTTTCCTTTCCTGGATTTGCCGTGGGAACACAAGATTGTTGCCGACTCTTTCGGCGAAACTCCTAGCCTCGCCCTCAATCGGTTCACTACGATTTGAAGCGTCTGCCTCAACGGAACCAGGATCACCCACGACGTCGCGCAGGCTCCCAGTGAAAGTATCCCAATCTTTCCAAAGGATTCCTCCCGCCGCACTGTCCCATGATCAGGTTGGAAGAGAGGCAGGGCCGAGACTGGCGCGGTTTCCTCTTGGCTCTACCGCAGCGCAATGTCGTCCTGCCTCAAACCCAGAACTTCTGAGTCTTCCCAACCCAAATCATGAAAACACACCGGTTAGCTTTTTGCTCGGCACCAACACTCGCACTTCTGATCGCCATCGGCAGCCTCTGGAGAACACACGGTGCCGAACTATTCCCAGAAGGAGCGGTCAAGGTCACCGACGGCAAGACGACTTGGAACCTGAAAATCACGGATCGCATCGGACCCGAAACCGTGGGCGATGAGGTCAAATACATCGTGTTCTCCTTCCACACCGAGCAGTTCCCCAGCCGGTTCGTCGCTGCCCATACCAAAGGCATCTATGAGGCGTTCCTTGTCCTGTCGCCTCGCTTCCCTGCCTGCGCCTTTGTTCCAGTGATGGTCCGCAACCAGGAGGAATCCCAGGCGTCGATCGACAGCCGGGTAACGCAGACTGACTTCGGGCCGACCAAAGGGGTCGTCTACGACTACATCAAGACGCTACGCACCCAGATCAAGGATCTTCCCCCGTTCTTTCGAGAGTATTCAGTGCCGTATATCGAAAGCGGCACCAATGGTCTGGCAAAGATCGATGGACCCGCGAAGCCTGCTGCCGTCTTTCCGGTGGTAGTCCGCCAGCCTTCCGTCATTGAGAGCATCATTGTAGATTTCTCCCCTCCGGAGGTGGCGCCGCGCTTCATCGTTACCCAGACCAATGGAACAATCGTTCGATTGATCAAGAAGGGCGGCCCCGAGGGATTGACTGAAATCCGTGAAATCTTGCCCGCCCTCAAATAGGCGTCGTCGACGTTGCGTCCTTACTCCGAGGCCGATCGCGTCATCCCATTGTCAAAATAGTTCAAAGGATTCCTCCCGCCACGTTGTCCCATGATCAGAGTGGAAGAGAAGCCGCCCTTGGAAGACCAGCAGCAGTGCGTGGCCCGGGCTCTCCAGGGCGATCCGGATGCCTTCGGGGATCTGGTGCGTCGCCACCATGCCATGATCCATGCGATGACATACCGGATGACGGGATCGGCCGCGGACGCCGACGAGCTGGCGCAGGAAACGTTTGTGCGTGCCTGGCAGCGGATCGAGCAGTTCAGGGGTGACTCCAAGTTTTCAAGCTGGCTCTACCGGATCGCGGTGACGACGTGCCTAAACTGGTCGGAGCAGAGGGCGCGGCGGAACCGGCGGGATGAACGCTGGGAGCTGGAGCGGGAGCGTCCGGCCGAGACGGTGGAAGATGAGGTCTCGGCGAAGGTCCATGAGGCCCTGCAGCGCCTGGATCCCAAACTGCGGGCGGCCATCGTCCTCACGGTCTACGATGGATTGAACCACGCGGAGGCTGCGAGGGTGCTGGGCTGCTCGGAGACGACGGTTTCGTGGCGGATCTTCATGGCGCGGCGGAAGCTGAAGAAGGACCTGAAAAGCCTGCGCGTGTCGGAGGTGCTTCCATGAACGACGAGGATCTCAAGAACCTGTTGCTGAAAGCCAAGGTGACCGAGCCGACCCCGGAGCAGACTGAGGAGCTGGTCGTGCGGGTGCGGGGAACCATCAGCCGTGCGCGGGAGAGGCGAGGCGCGCCGGAGGTTTCCCGGCAGTTGTTTTTCTGGCGGTGGTTGGCGGGCGGGCTGGCCGTGCTTGTGGGTGTTTTGCTCGTGGCCAAGCGCGGACCTGGAGACCCGGTTCTCACAGAGAAGCATGTGGCGGACATGCGGCGGTATCTCGGCGAGATCCAGACGCTCTTTTCAAACCGGCTGGACGCGGTCGTGTTCGAGGCCGCAGGACCGCGTATCGTGCTCAGCGATCGGCCGGTGCCGTCCGGCGGCGAGCCGTTGATGATCCGGATCTGCGCGGGGAAAGGATGCCGGGAGATCGTGACCTTCAGCGGAAAGCGGATCGACATCGATGGAAGGACCTTCGAAGTCCTTTCGGACTCGGTCGGCGGGGTCATCGTCGCCGGTGACCAGGGCGTTTGGACGAGCGCCGACTCCGATCGTCTAGGAGGGCTGCCCTTCCGCGTGCAAGCGAGGCACCTGCTATGAAATGGCTTCTCATTTTACTGGCGAGTGCGTTCTGGGCCGGGGCGGCGGAACGCGGGTGGAAGATCACGGGACCCGAGCGCGAGCAGGCGATCTACGCAGGGCGACCAGTGAAGCTCAAAGCATGGGTGGCGGCGGAAAAAGGTTCGGCCACTTCGGCGGTTGTCCGCGTCGAAGGTTGGCAGGCGGGCGGCGAAATCGCCGCTCCGCTGAGGGAATCCACGAAACAGAATATACGAATCGGCCTTGGCACGACGAACCGGATCGAGATTCCGTGGACCTCGCCGGACGTCCGTGGACGTTCCCGCTTTGTCTTGCGGTTCTCGGCCGAGAGCGGCCACGCGATGGGGGCGATCACGGTCACGGCCTATCCCACGAATCTGATCGAAGAGTTTGCGGATCTCCTGGCGGTTGAACCCGTGCGGCTGGTCAACCCACCGAAGCCCGTGGAGGAATGGTTTTCCGATGTGGCGGCCAAGCGGGACGGCTCCCGCCTGAACAAACCGTATGGCACAACCTTGCGGTGGGTGGGGAGCCGCAGAAGTTCGTCCGTCGGCATCGCGGAGCCTCAAGGAGTGGAGCTGATCAGAAAAGCTCCGCCATCAAGTTCGACGTTCAAGCACGATGGCCAGCCGTGGGTCACCGTTGATCCCGGGCTGTTCCTCCGGTTGGACCAGGACCCGGAGGCGCTGCTGCAACTCATGGACTTGCTACGAAGGTCCAGCCAGTTTGACGCGAGCCGTCAGATCAAAACCGAATGACCCATTCCTTCATGAAAACCAGACTGTCGTTCCTTTCCGCCTTCCTTGTGCTCGCCTCCTCGCCGCTGTTCGCGGCGGACCGGCCGCCGCTCAGCATCGCCGTCTTCGACTTCGAGAGCCGCGATCCGGCGAACAAGGACCTGGGCAAACAGATCGCCAACCTGCTGACGGTGCAGCTCAGCGTGGACCCCAACCTCATCACGGTTGAGCGGGCGGAACTCGCCAAGGTCCTCGGTGAACAGGAGCTCGGATTAAGCGGCACCGTGTCCGCGGATTCCGCGGCCAAAGTGGGGCAGCTCACCGGGGCGAAGGTGCTGGTCACGGGCCGGGCCTTCACCGTCGACAAGGAACAGGTGTTCGTCGCGAAGATCATGAGCACCGAGACCGGAAGGGTCTTCGGAGAACTGGCCAAGGGAACCAAGGCCGCGACGGTGACCGAGCTCTCCGAACAGCTTGCGAAGAAGATTTCAGCCACGGTGGACGCCAAGGGGGAAAGCTTGGTGGCCAAGGTGCAGACGCGCGAAGACCGCGTGACCGCTTTGAAAGCGGGCATCAAGGCCACCAAGCTGCCCACCGTCTCGGTCAAGATCCCCGAGATCCACATCGGCGCCCCGACCGTCGACCCCGCGGCGCAGACCGAGCTGATGCTCATCCTCAAGCAGACCGGCTTTGAACTGGTGGACGACCAGTCGAAGACCGTCGCCGACATCGAGATCACCGGCGAGGCCTTCAGCGAAGCCGCCGTCCGACGTGGCAACCTCGTTTCGTGCAAGGCGCGGGTGGAGATCAAGGTCCGCGAACGGTCTTCGGGAAAGATCCTCGTCGCCGAACGCCAGGTGTCCGTTGCCGTGGATCTCGCCGAGCACGTCGCCGCGAAGAGCGCGCTGGCCAATGCCGCCGCCGAACTGGCGATGCGGCTGGTGCCGCAGCTTGCCAAATAGCATTCGGGGAAGGCTTCATTCAATCATGAGGACGCTGTTCCAGCAGGTTCACCTTCGGGCGCTTCTTCTCCTCGTTGTCTTTTCATTCTGTGCCCGCGGGGCGGACACTCGTCTTGGGCT
>JAYUUX010000469.1:0-4828 GCA_043754645.1 Verrucomicrobiales bacterium
AGTTTCATTCCGAGAGTGAGGATGACCACGACCACCGCGAGGCCGAGGAAGGCCTGGTGGGCGGTCCAGCCGAACTTGGTCATGACTCCGAGCAGACCCGCGCCGACCAACATGCCCGCGTAGTCCACGACGTTCTGCACGGCGATGGTCTTGCCGAGGGCGGTTTGGTCGGTCTCGTGCTGGAGCGCGGCGTTGAGCGGGACGATGAGCAGCCCGGCCATGATGCCGGCCAGGGCCAATGCCGGGACGATGACCCAGAAACCCGCGCTGCCGTGCAACAGTCCCAGCAGGGCGCAGCCGACGGCGAGTCCGAGGGCGTAGAGCCATTGTTTGGAGAGTTCACCGATGGCGTGGAGGCGTCCCGCCACCAGGCTGCCGGAGACGATGCCGAGAACCAGGCCGACCTTGAGCAGGGCGAGGCGTTCGTTGGTGATCTTGTCGGCGGCCATGCCGGCGCTTTCGAAGATGGAGATGCCCCAGGCATGGAGATTGGTCCGCATGAAGGCTCCGGCCATCCAGAACAGTCCACAGCCGAGCAGCACGCGCCCGATCCTGCGATGGACCACGAGCGAACCGAGGTGGCGGAAGAAGGCTTGGACGCTGTCGCCGATCTTGGCCGCGGCATTGGACGGCGTGCGTTCCATGCAACCGTTGAGGATGGCGGCGAGGATGTAGCAGGCGGCGGAAGCGCCGTAGCAGACGGTCAGGGAACGGAATTTGTCGTAGAGCACCGCGCCACCGGCCAACCCGCCGAGGATGGCGACGAGGGTGAGCATTTCGACCGTGCCGTTTGCCTTCACCAGCTTCTCGGCGGGCAACACCTCGGGCAGCACGCCGTATTTCGCCGGCGAATAGAGGCAGGCGCCGATGCCGACGATGGTGTAGCCGATGGCCTGCCAAAGCATCGCGGCATCGTGGCTGGCGGCGTGCATCTGGATGCCGATGAAGCCGACGATGACGCCGAGCAGCTTCACCAGATTGCCGCCGAGCAGCCAAGTGGTCTTGGCCATCCGGTCATTCAAAAACCCGGCGAGCGGGGCCAGCAGGATGAACGGGACGAAGAAGACGATGCTGAAGAGCGTGTTGGTCCCGTTGACCTGCTGTTCCGTGATCGTGCCGGCGTTCTTCAGGAAGGTCAGCGGCGCGAGGATGCCGGCGAGCAGGAAGTTGTCGCCGAAGGCTCCGAGGAACTGGCCGGAGAGGAGCAGGGGATAGTTGCGGGGGCTCTTCATGGGGTGGTCAGGCGGGCAGGTTTTCGGTGAAACTGGCGACTCCCTTTTCGATCCCCGCGAGCCCGTCCGTCATCTCGCGCGAACGTTTTGTGGAGAACCCGGCGAACACGGATTCGGCGGCGGCGTAGTAGGCGGGAAGAATGTCGGCGAGGAGTCGGTGGGCGTCCTTCGTCAGGACGATGCGGTAGGCGCGGCGGTCGTCGGGATTGTCCCGGCGGGTGACGAGGCGGCGCTGCTCGAGGCGGTCGATCATGCCGGTGACGTTGGACCGGTGCATGATGAGCGTCCGGCTGAGTTCGATCTGGGTGGTGCCCTCGGGATGGTCCCGGAGGACGTTCAGGATGTTGAACTGGCTGGGGCTGAGATCCCACCGGAGGAAGAAAATGCGCGACGCGTTCCAGATGGACTCGGAGGTGCGGAGAAGCTGGAGGAGCGCCTCGTAGTGGGGTCCGGGCAAGGTCTCGGTCGCTTTCACAAGTGGATGTATAGGGATAGATAGTCGACATATCAACAAAATAATCCGTGACCATCGGGGTGATGGGCTTTGTTCCCGTCATCGTGGCGTGGGGAGCCCGGCGGATGGTCGCCGGGAAAGTTCCAGTCGAAGGCCGTCCATCGCACTGGCGACGCAGGTCCCGTCACGGCACTCGAAAGTCACGGCTCCGCGCTGTCGGGTGGAGATGACGAACGCTCCCGAGGAGCCGAGCCGGTCAAGCACGGCCTTCGGCGCGCGTTCCGATGCCGGACTGTCCGCGTCGGCCACGACGATGAGGGTCGGCTTGATCGCGGCCAGCAGGTCGTTGTTGAGCGGTTCGCCCCGGACTGGAAGCCCGATGACGACGACGTCCGCCAGCAGGTTGGTGTGGCGGTCGAGCAGGAGCCGTTGTCCATCCCGGCCAAGGTCGGCGAGCAGGAGGAAGCGGGTCTTCCCGAGGGAACGGCGCAGGACGAGGGAGCCGTCATCCGCCTGGGTGAACTTGTCCGCCGTGCGCGGGTGGAGGACCTGCCATCCACCCGCTTGGTCGCCGTCCGTGACGGTCTCTTCCCAACCTGGATTCGCGGAGAGATCCGTTTGGAACTTGCGATAGAACGGGGACCGGAATCGCACGGCGCTCGTGAAAACTTTGTCGACGGGGAACTGCTCCGCCAACTCCGGCGCTGCCCCGACATGCCGGATGTCGCCATGGGTCAGAGCAAGGCGCGCGAGGCTGTTGGCCCCGGCGGCCTTGAGATACGGGCGGAGGAGGAACCCGTAGCTGTTGGTGCTGCCGCAGTCGACCAGCAGGTCGCCGGATCGCCCCGGGGCGTCGATGTGGATGATTTGTCCGCCGTGGAGCGGGAGGACGGTCAGGCTGGTGAACCGGGATTCGTGATGCCAGCGGAGCCCCAGTGAAACGGCCAAGGCCACGGCACCCGCGATCGGGAGCCAACGCCGCCGGGTATCCTTCAGCCAGCCGTTGAGCAGCGGGAAGACCGCCGCGACGTAGAAGACGATCTCCCAGAACGTCGGTGCCGGCACGTGCCTGGCGAAACCCCGGACGCCGGCGAACCATTGGCTCAAGGACACCATCAGGTTCATCAAGCACCAGCCGGCGTTGTTGAAGAGCTCCGCGAGCCACGGCGCCCAGCCGTAGGTCAGGAGGCTGGCGACCGACGAGGCGAGGGCAAGGCTGCTGATGGGAACGACGAGCAGGTTGGCCGCAAGGCTCCCCGGCGTGAGCAGGTGGAAGTAGTAGGCCGTCAGCGGCAGCGAACCCAGCCATGCCGCGACGGAAGCGGCGATGGAGGTCACCAGCCAGCGCGCCGGAAGATCGAGGGATCGTCTCCAGGCCGGGCGCAGGTCCCTCGGCAGGAGCGGGTCGGGATCGAACCAGCGTTGGCACCATTTCTCCACCGGCGGCAGCAGGAGCGCGATACCGAGAACGACGAGGAACGACAATTGGAACGATGCCTGGAAGAGCTGCTGGGGCTGCCAGCCGAGGATGATCAGCCCGGAGGTGAAGAGCGAGTTGAGCAGGTTGGGCGGGCGTTTCAGGGCCCAGCCGCCGATGATCACGGTCATCATGATGGTGGACCGTATGGCGGAGGCCTGGAGTCCGGTGGCGACGGTGTAGCCCCAGATCATGGGGATGACCACGAGCCAGCAATGGTGCCGCGGGATCCGGACGACCCGCGCAAGCTGGACGAGGATGCCCGCGATGAGGGCGATGTGGAGTCCGCTGATGGCGAATATGTGCAACGTGCCCGAGCGCATGAACGGCTCGGCCACTTCGTCGGTCAGGGCGGCCTTCCAGCCGAGGGTCATGGCCCACTGGAGCCGGAGCGAGCCGTCGTCCGGTTGTCCGTGGGCCAGGGCGGTCTTGGCCCAACGGATGAACTGCTCGGACCAACCGGGACTGGTGACGGTATTGCCGGGGGCCAGCTGCCAGTCGGCTTCGCTCTCGGACTTCAACTGGAAGTGGATTCCGCGACGACGAAGGTGTTGGTGGTAGTCGAACAATCCCGGAGCCCGCGGTCCCTGCGGCGGTTGGAGCACGCCGGCGATGCGGACGCGTTGTCCGGCAAGGAAACGTCCTTCCAGATTGCCGCGTGTCGCGAGGACGATGTCCCCGGTCGCGGGTTGTTCGCCGTCCTTCAGCGAGAGGGCGGTCGCCGACATGACGGCCACCGAGCGAAAGGCTTCTTCGTCATCCTGGAGGAAAACCCGGACCGACGGTGCCTCGGTCAGTATGCCTTCCACGGTGGCGATGACCGGCTGACCGGCGGGCAGAAGATGACGCAGATCGACCGGGGACAAGGGACGCGACGCCACCGCCATCGCGACGGCTCCGGTGAGAAACGCCAGAAGCCAACTCCATCCAAGTCGTCCCGTCTCCGTCCCCAACGCCACGATGAATCCCGCCAAGGCCGCGAGCACGAGGGCGGGCAGGGGAACCTGCACGAGGTCGCTGAAGACGGTTCCCCCGGCATAGCACAGAGCCACGGGGACTAGCGGGTGTTTCATGCGGCCTTGGTGGGTTTCGGAGTTTGTAGTCCAAGACCTCGGTCGAATGGAAGGCCCGGTCTGCGCGTCGATTCGTCCTGCTGCCTTGCTTCCGGTTTTCGGCCAAGGCAGAACGTTTCAGTCACCATGTCCCAGCCGGCCGTGGCCCGATCCCGGTCGATCGTTTGATCCAACCATGAAAACTGTTCTGTCCCTGTTCTCGGCCTTGTGCGTCGTCGTCCACGTGTCCTCTGCGGCGCAACGACCGAACATCATCGTCGTCCTGAGCGACGACATGGGTTTCTCCGACCTCGGCTGCTACGGCGGCGAGATCAACACGCCGAACCTCGACGCGCTGGCGAAGAACGGCGTGCGCTTCACGCAGTTCTACAACACCGCGCGCTGTTGCCCCACGCGGGCGTCGCTCCTCACCGGGTTGCATCCTCACCAGACCGGTGTCGGCCACATGATGGAGAACCGCAACCTCGACGGATTCCAAGGGAACCTGAACCGGAACTGCGTGACGATCGCCGAGGCCCTGAAGCCCGCGGGCTATCGCAGCTACGCCGTCGGGAAATGGCATGTGACGCCCGGCCAGTCGCCGGCCGCCCTG
>JAYUUX010000470.1:0-3186 GCA_043754645.1 Verrucomicrobiales bacterium
GGCGTTGCGGCTCGCTCCGCTCACCTCCGCGCCGCCCTCCTGCCCAATGTGTCACCCATCATGTGACCACGTTTGTAACGCATCAGGTGAGCACGCCCAAGGTGTAGCCCTACCCTGGTGGGGCCACGCTGCTGAGCGGCGCGCACGGAGGAGCTGCCTGCGATCAGGGACCGCCGGACCACAGGTCCCTACCCTTTTCTCAGGGGGCGAGAACGTTGCTTGCCTCGATTGCGCGGCAGGGCTATTCGCATCACGCCAATGAGGACCGTGGTCATGATTTTCCGGGCCGCACTTGTGATCGCTGCCATCGCGTGTGGTCAAACGGCCCGTGCGGCCGCAAGCTGGGTGGACACGAACTTCGTCTCGAGTCCGGTGATCCACCTGCCTTTGTTCATCCCCGCTCCGCCATCGATAGGAGTGGCGCGCGCGGGAGCCATTTCATCGATCGCTCCGATGCCCGACGGCCGGATCTACGTGGGCGGCGCCTTCACGAACCTTCAGGGAAGGACACGCTGGGGACTGGCCCGACTGCAAGCGAACGGGACCATTGATGATTCGTTCGACCCGTCTTTTTTCACCGGCAAAACCAACCTGGGCGTCCGTCTTTTTGTGGAACCGTCCGGAAGCCTGCTGGTCCAAGCCACCTACGCCAACAACTACGCGACCAACTTCTTTCTGAGGGTGTCGCCCGCCGACGACGTGACCATCGTGCCGAACCCGGGTGTCTACACGCCGCTGGTCATCCAGACCAACGGCAAGGTGATCGCACTTGCCGCCAGCCAATTCTCCTGGAGCTTCGTTTCCGGTGGATTCACGCCAAGGGTTGTCAGGCTGAACTCGGATTTGACATTGGACACGCAGTTCCGGGAAACGACCGTCTTTTCGGTCTTCAACGGGTTTTTGACCGCCGGCATGCAGCCTGACGGAAAGGTGATCTTGTGGACGGATCGCGTCGCCCAATTATATCAAAGCGGATCGCCCGATGATACGTTCTCTGGGATGTTGCGGCTGCTCGGGGATGGGACTTGGGATGCGGCCGTAAAGATGCCCGACGGTGCGTTTGCCAGCGGCGTGATCTTTCCCGACGGAAAAATAGCGTGCCGGGCGACGTCAAGGGGTCCCATACGGTCCGCATCGGGATTGATTTTGCTGACACCTTCCGGGGTGCCTCTCCCCAGCTTCGGCCAGGGCATTGCCCGACTTTCCAGCAGCGCACAGTCGATCCTTACCCTCGGCGTGGATGGACATCTCTATGAAACAACGAACGCGGCGACGCTGACACGCTTCAGCCCCGAGGGAACGATCGACACGAATTTTTCCCTTTCGATCACAAAGACCAACGCGAGCGGGTTCTCCCCAAGCGTCAGTGCGGTCGCCGCCCTTCCAGACGGTTCGCTTCTGGTCGCCGGATCGTTCGACACGGTGGATGGACTGCCCCGCTCTGGAATCGTCCGCATCAGGCAGCCCGATGCTCCCACACATTCGGTCGTCGAATTCGTCTCGTCGACCAACTATTTCACGGAGTCGACACTCACATACCCTATCATCCTGAAGCGGACGGGAAACACCAATATCCCCGTCTCCGTAGGCATCGCACGGACCGGAGGAACGGCGGGACCGGGCGACTTTTCGTTCGTGAATTCGGTCACATTCCAGCCTGGCGAAACGACCAACGCGATCGCGACAGGTTTTCCATACGACGGCATTGCGGGCAATGACCGCACGGCAGTCCTTTCACTCCAAACATCGACCGAAGGAGCGGCCGTCGGCACCCGCTCGAACCAGTTCATCACGCTGATCGACCGCGAGCTCGCTTTCCAAAGGCGGGACGGAGACGAAGCACCGGTGCTGGAGGGATCGGCTCCGCAGGTCTGGGATGTTCTGATGCCTGTCGGGACGATCAAAAACTTCGTCCGCGTCTACGCCTCGATAACCGGAGTCGGATACGACGCGACGAATGACTTTCCGGGCAACGTCTTCACGGGCGCGCTCTCGTCCGACCCATCGTTCCTTCGGCTGGTCTTGAAGGATAATCTTACGATGGGGGTAGACCGCCTCGCGAGAATGGACCTGTCTTTCACAAATTTTTCCCGCGAACCCGACCTGCGCCTTCTCGTCACCAACTTGTCCGTGTTCCTGAGGATCTTTGAAGACGACTCGCCAGCAGGACCAAGGCTCGGACTTACCAATGGAACAGTCAGGGCGTTCCCGCTGCCAACAGGCCAGGTGGCCGCTTTGGGCGGAAGCAGGGATGTTTGCATCTTGGCGCAGGACCTCGTCCGGGGAGCAGGCTTTGCGGCAACCGGATCGCAATCCATCGCCACCATCGCGGTTCAACCGGCAGGAATGATCCTGGTTGGAGGTTCATTCTCAAACCTCCTTGGATCCACCAATCGGAACGTCCTTCGGATTACCAAGGAACTGACGGTTGACCCCACATTTGCCATCGGCACGGGACCGGATGGCTCGATCGCCAAGGTGTTTTCCTATTCGGACGGCAGAATGCTGGTGTCGGGAGCATTCTCGACCTTCTCAGGGTTGCCCCTTTCCAGTGTCGCCCGCCTTGGAACGAACGGAGCACCGGATCCGACCTTGAACGTTTCCAATCTGGTGGCGTCGCCCTTGGAAAGCGGTTGGCTGCTTTCGGATGGCGCCGTGTTGGTCCGTCTTTCCAACAACGGCCTTCGCCTGATCAACCCAAACAACTCCCTGGCGCAAACCTTCACCGGCTCGACCGAGTTCTCGCTCAATGACGCCCGCCTTGCCGTGGACGGCAAAATCGTCATCGCGCAGCGTTCCGGGAGCATCAACGGAGTGTCCGTGACCAACATCATGCGCCTGACGGCCACCGGGCAACGCGATCTGTCATTCAATGCCGGAACAGAACCCACCGGATCCGTTTCCGCCGTCTGCCCGCTTCCGGATGGTCGCATCTGGGTCGGGGGAAGCTTCTCCACGTTCAACAACCTTGCCGTCAGCAACCTCGTTATCCTGAAGATCGACGGGACGACGGAGCGCTCCATCGCGGTAGATGGCTCGGTTCATTCAGTTGAGCTCCTTGCCGATGGATCTGTCCTGGTCGGTGGCACGTTCCAAAATGTCGCGGGCGTTCCCCGCCGCAATGTCGCGCGGATCACGGCCGACGGCAGCTTGCTACCGCAAACTCCGGCGCTGCTCTCCGAGCCC
>JAYUUX010000471.1:0-8140 GCA_043754645.1 Verrucomicrobiales bacterium
CACGAGGATCGACGGGGCGAACACCGTGGACGATTCCAGGTGCTTGGCCTGTTCAAGGAGCATCGGAAGCATGTCCACCCCCTGGGCCATGGTGCGGACGCTCGACGAATTGAGGTGGGCCGGGCTTTCCGCGAGTTCCCGCGCGAACGCCTCCATGGCGGAGGTCATGGTTGCCAATGGGTGCAGCCCGAGGAGGCCGGCCGAATTGGCCAGGGTCTTCATGCGACGGGCCAGATCGAGCATGATCTGGGGTTTGGACCCGAGCTCGTCTGGCCGGCTCAGATTGGTCGTCGCCTGTCGGATGAACGACACCTCCTTGGGCGCATTCTCAAAGAACTGTTTGCGCAGGAGGGATTGGACCAGCACTTCGGAGTCGCCGCCCTCCCCCTGGAAATGCCTCGTGTTGAGCGAGAGCAGCTGGGTGCCCGGATCAGCGGGGGCGGGGGTGGTGGTGGTGCCGCCTGCAGGATGGCTGAAGGTCTTGGTGTTTCCGGAAGAGGGCTTGGCGGCGTCGAAGTGGGCGGTCAATCCGCTCGGCGGACCGGCCAGTTGGCCAGCCAGAATCCCGTTGATGACGTCGATGAATTGCCTGGGCGTGCAGTTGGTCTTGGTCAGGCACTTGGTGGCTCCGGCTTTCCAGGCATCCTGGATCATCGTGCTGAGAAACGAATTCGTGAAAACGATTACCGGGATGTCGGCAGTCGCGCTGTTGGCGCGGATCATCTTGATCAGCTCGATGCCGTTCAGCTTCGGCATCATCAGGTCGGTGACGATGATGTCGGGACTGAACGTGCCGATCGCCTTCAGGCCCTCCATTCCGTCCAGGGCGAGTTCGACCTCGAAGCCCTCCACGCGGAACTTGTTGCAGTAGATGTTCGCGGTGACCTTGTCGTCTTCTATGATCAGAATTTTTTTCATCCCAAGTCCGTTCGAATTTTGGCCGGAGCAAAGGCGCTCCAGTTGGGGAGATCGGCTCAACCCCTATTTTTCTTGAGGCAGTTCCTGAACCTCTTCAACCGCGCGGGGTCCTGACGAGGACCGTTTGGATGACCTGCTGGAGCTGGTCGTTGGTGAACGGCTTGTGGAGGCGTCCCGCGAATCCGTATTCCTGGAAGTTGGCCATGACGGGGTCGTTGGAGTAGCCGGAGCAGACGATGATCGGGAGGTCGGGCTGAAGTTCGAGGAGACGACGGGTGGTCTCGACGCCTCCAAGGCCGTTCGGAATCGTCAGGTCGAGAACCGCCAGACCCACGGGGTCCGATTCCTTTGTGCACTTTTTGAAACAAGCCAACGCCTCTTCGCCGTCCTGGGCCGCGATGGTTCGGAAGCCGGCCCGTTCTAGCAGAAGGGAGAGGAGTTCCCGGATGGTCGGTTCATCGTCCATGATCAGGACGCGGACCGGTTCCCGGCCATCGGCGGCCGGCCCGCTGATGGCCGCACGCTGCTTGGCCTCGGAGGCGGGGAGATAGACTTCCAACCGGGTCCCGCCGCCGGAGCCGTCCAACGTGATCAATCCCCCGTGCCTCCGCACGATGGAGTAGCAGATCGCGAGACCGAGGCCCCGCCCGCTGCCCTTGGTCGAAAAATAGGGATCGAAGATCTTGTGCTGGATCTCCGCCGGAACACCCGGACCCTGGTCCGTCACCTGGATCATGACGTAGCGGCCGGGCGCGAGCCGTTTCCGTGATCCGGCTTCGATCTGGATGTTCTTTCCAATGAGGGTGACCACTTCGCCCGGCGGCGACGCCTCCCGGGCATTGAGCAGCAGGTTCTCGACGACCTGGGCGATCTGGACCTCGTCCAAGTCCGTCAACCAGAGATCGTCCGCGACGATCCGCTCCAGTTGGTCCGCCGGCAGTCCGACGCGTTCGGGTTGGATGCCGGAGAGGACCCGGTTGAGCGTGGTGATCGACTTCACCGGCTCACCCCCTTTGGCGAACGTGAGAAGCTGCCGGGCCAACGAACCCGCGCGTTGCGTGGCGTCGAGCGCCTTGCCCAGGAAATTCTGCGCCGGGGCGTTCCCGACGGCCTCGGCCTGCGCCAGCGAGATGTTGCCGATGATCGCTGTCAGGGCGTTGTTGAGTTCGTGGGCGATACCTCCGGCCAGCAGGCCTATCGATTCGAGTTTGCTCGTGCGGAGCCGTTCCTCGAGTTGGTGCTTGCGGCTGGTGATGTCGCGGACGAATGCAAAGATCCGCGGGTCGTCCTGGCTCAGGCGGGTGACGGAGATGTCGAGATCGACGATCCGCCCGTCACGGGTCCGATGCCGGCCTTCGAGCTCGGATCCGGCGTTGGACGCGATCGTTTTAAGGATGCTGAGGGTCTGCGAGTCCGACAGCTCCAGCAGCGAGATGTTCTTCCCGATGAGTTCCTCTTTCCGGAAACCCACGAGCCGCGTGTAGGCCGGATTGACGTCCACGATGTCGCCGTTTCCCGTCATGAGGATGAATCCATCCTGCGCCGAATCCAGGATCCGGCGGTTGATCTGCTGGGCGTCGCGCCGGTGTTGCACCTGGCGAAGGTGCTCTTCGGCCACCGTCAGCCGGATCTTCAGGGAATTCAGATCCAGCGGTTTCGAGATGTAGTCGTTTGCCCCCGCGGCCAGCACGGCGCGCAGGTCCGAGGGCCCGCTGCTTCCGGTGGCGATGAGGATGAACGCGTCGTCGCCCCATGTCTGGCTGCGGATCCATTGGCTGAAGAGCATCCCGTCCATGCCGGGCAGCTGCAGATCCAGCACGACCAGGTTCGGGGTGTTGTGCCGGCACCATTCAAGCGCCTGCTCCGCTTCCGTGAACGATGCGACCTCGTCGTAGCGTTGGGACAGCACGCGGCCCAGGATGAGCCGTGATGTGGCGTCATCCTCGACCAGCAGAACCCGGAGTTGCCGGTTCATTTGCATGCGTTGGATTGCGACGGACGAATCTCGTCAACCTCCCGCCTCAGTTGGTCGCTGACAATGTGGATCTCACGGTCGAGGTGGCTGACTTCCACGGCAATCTGTTCCCACTCCGCGCCCGGCGCGATCTCATAGATCTTCTGGCAGATGTTCGCGAGACGTTCGGCGCCGAGGTTCAGCCCGGTCGCTTTCAGGGCATGGGCCGCGCTGCTGATCATGTCGGGACGCTTCTTGGCGACGGCCTCGGCCAGGTCGTGGGAGTGGCGCGTCGCCTGGTCCTGGAACATGCGTTCCAGTTCGCCCACGAACGAGGCGAAGTCCGGCCCTTCGGCCGTGCGCATGGCATCCAGCATCGAGGAGTTGAGGACGGGCACGGTCTCGGACGGTTGCTCCGATGAAATGGTGTCGGTAACGGGCGCGGAAGCAGGGGCCGGCGCCTTTTTGAGGACGCCTTCCCGGAAATAGGCCGCCACTGCGATGAAGCCTTGCTCCACGGCCAGCATTGCGGATTCAAGTCCCGCGAGGGAGCCGCGTTCGGCCTGGTGTTCCAGTTGGCGGAGTTCCTTGGTGAAAGTGCCGACGCCGATGGAGTTGCTGGCTCCGCAGGCCGAATGGGCGATCCGGCGGACGATCTGGTAGTCGTTCTTGTCGAACGCCGCCCTGAGCTGCTCGACCTGTTCTTCCGTCTGGTCCAGATACATCAGGAGCAGTTCCTCGATGACTGCGGCGTCGCCGTCGGCCATTTCGTTGAGCCTGGCCATGTCGACGCCGGCGGGCACCTCCAGGACCGACGCCGGATCAGGGGCGGAAATATCTTCTCCCGGGGTTGTGACACCGCCCCCGTTCGCTGCGTTTTCGCCACCCCCGACCGGTGCCGGGGCGGGCGGGTTGGAGAGCACACGGTCGATCGTGGTGCGGAGTTCCTCAGGGAGGACCGGCTTACCGAGGAAATCATCCATCCCGACCTCCACGCACTGCTGACGGTGACGGTCGCTGACGTTGGCGGTAAGGGCGATGATGGGGATGCGGCGGCGTTCTCCGGTCCGCACGGACTTCTCATGGAGGCGTATCTGGCGGGTTGCTTCGAAGCCGTCCATGACGGGCATCATGCAATCCATGAGGACGATGTCCCACTTCCCATGGACGACGGCGTCCAGCGCCTCCTGGCCGTTGGTGGCGGATTCAGACGCGTAACCCAATCGTTCGAGTTGACGGATGCCCACCTTGCGGTTGATCGGATTGTCGTCCACGAGCAGGACGCGGACTTTCTTCGTGGTTTCCTGGACCGGGACCGAACCTCTGGGCGGGGCTTCGGGAACCACGGACTCACGATGGGTGAGGACCGATTCGATGACCCGCCGGACTTCGGCGACACGCATCGGTCGACTCAGGACTCCGTCGATTCCGCTCGTGCTCAACGTGGAGGAGGAAGGCGGCAGCGACGCGTCCGTGACCATCACGATCCGGAGATTGGCGCCGTTGAACCGGCTCAGGATTCGCCGGGCCATGTCGAGATTGTCCGGGATTGTCCGGCGGTCCACCACGACCAGCATGGGGGATCCGGAGTTGGCCCCCGCCGCTGTGAGCGCCTCCTGCATCAGGGGCCAGAACGCGGGTTCTTCGACCTTCTCGCAATGGCCGCACCAGTCGACGAGCTTCGAGTGCAGCAGCGACACGGGGCGGTTCCGGTCCTGTATGATCCAGGTGTGGGAACAGGGAAGCGGCTGGTTCTCCGGAGTGGAATCGTCGACCGGATGCAGCTCGGTCGGAATCGTGAAACGGAACACTGCTCCGCCGAGACGCTGTGGGACGACGCTGAGGGCGCCGCCGAGATTGCGGACGATCGAGTGGGCGAGGGCCAGTCCGAACCCGCTGTCGCCATGGCGATCGTCGGCGCTCCGATGTCCCGGCAGGAAATAGTCCGGCTGCGCGGTCTCCGTCACCGTCCGGCCGTTGTCCCGGACCTCGATTTCGAGGATCGGTTGCCCGGAGGCGGGATTCTCGCAACCGATCGTGACCACCACCTGTCCGTCGCGGGTGAAATCGACGGAATGGTTCACCAGTTTCAGAAGAGCGGCGTTGAGCAGGCTTTCTTCCGCGCGGATCCGGAATCGGGAGGGAAGCGTCACGCGGCCGCGGAGGGCGGTGCCGCTCCGATGGGCCCGTTCCTCGACCGTCTCGATGACCTCGTCGACGAGGTCGTGGATGCTGAAAGTGCTTTGCCAGCCCTGGGGCGATTCCGAATGAAGCGAGGCGAACGTCTCCGCATCGGCGATCAGGGACTGGATCTCGCCGGCGTGCATCGCCAACTGCTCGACGTGACCGCGCTGCGCCTGGCCAAGCGACGACTCCGCCAGCTTGCCGAGCAGCTTCGGCAAAGAGTTTACCGGGTCCCGCAGGCTTTGGGCGAGCGAGTGCACGACTGCGTCAGCTCCCATCCTGGGACCCGACGCCATTCCTTTTGGCTCAGACATGATCAGTTGCAGTGGTTCCGGCAGCTTTCCGGCCGTCCATGGTCGGAAGTTTGACATTGCCTGCGCAGAGCACTTACTAGGGATTCGGAGTCTGGTGCGGTTAGTTAAGTTATTTATGCCCAAAGTTACCGTGATCCCGGCCAACGTGTCGGCTGAAGTGCCCGAAGGTGAGCTCCTCATCGAGGCCGGCGAAAAGGCCGGCGTCGAGATGGAGGCCGGCTGTTTCAACTGCGAATGCGGCACCTGCGCTGCGGAGATTGTCAGCGGCATGGAGAACCTCGAGCCTCCCACCGACGCCGAGCTCGACGTCCTCGACCAATGGAGCAAGGACCCCTCGAAATACCGGCTGACCTGCTGTGTCCGTATCAAGTCGGGCGATGTGGTCATCAAGGCGGGCCACTGACCAGACGGAAGAATTCGTTGCCTCACAACAAGTCGAGAGCCACGCTTTGCCCATGCTTCCGACCGCAGTGAGCAATGATCCTTTGGCCGGGGTCGCGGAGTTCCGCGACCAGTTCATCCGTGCCTACGGGTTCATGCTGCATGCCCGCCTCCTCGATGAACGGCTCGCGTCGCTCTACCGGTCGGGAAAGATCTTCGGCGGAGTGTTCCTCGGTCGCGGGCAGGAGGCCCTTTCCGCTGGACTGGGTGTCTGCCTCCGGCAAGGAGACGTCTTCGCGCCTTTGATCAGGGATGCGGCCGGCCGGCTCGCCTTCGGCGAACAGATGGTGGATTCGATCCGGACTTACCTTGGGTCGCCGCTTGGACCGATGAGAAGTCGCGATGGAAACGTGCATCGTGGTCGCCCCAAGGAAGGCCTGCTTCCGATGATCAGCCACCTCGGCGCCATGATTTCAGTCGTGAACGGCATGCTTATGGCCCGCCGGATGCAAAAACGCCTCGGCACATCGGTCGGCGCCGCCTGCCTGGGTGAAGGCGGGACCAGCACCGGAGCCTTCCACGAAGCGCTGAACCAGGCCGCCGTCGAACGCCTTCCGCTGGTCATGGTCATCGCCAACAACCAATACGCCTACTCCACTCCCACCAGCCGCCAGTTTGCCTGCGAAAATCTTGTGGAGCGCGCTGCGGGCTACGGCTGCGACGGACATACGGTGGATGGAACCGATCTCGGCGAATGCTTGGAGACGCTCCAGAAAGCCGTCGACAACGCGAGGAGAGGGCGCGGACCCCAGATGATCGTCGCTCCACTCCTACGCCTGTGCGGACACGGGGAGCACGATGATGCCAGCTACATCGATCCCAAGTTGAAACACTCGGAACTAGGCCGCGACTGCCTCGACATCGCGGAGCAGCGGCTTGTCGCCGAAGGCTGGCTTTCCGACGACGAGATCGGGCGCAGGCGCGCTGAACTGGTAGCCGCGATCGACGAGACGATTTCCACCGTCCAGCGGGAATCCGCTCCCAATGCGGCCGCCGAGTCCTGGCAGGCGCTGTCGACGGCGAGTTTGCGCGATACGAGCGCCGCAACCGAACCGGCCTGATGAGCATCACCTATCTCGAAGCCATTCGCGAAGCGCAGGACCGCGCCCTCCAGGACGATCCCCGGGTCTTCATCTACGGCCAGGACGTTGGCGCGTTCGGCGGTGCGTTCAAAGCCACCAAGAATCTTGCCGCCAAATATCCCGGGCGCGTGATCGACGCGCCCATCTCGGAGGACGCCATGGTCGGATCGGCCATCGGGGCCGCTATCGAGGGCATGCGGCCGATCATCGAGATGCAGTTCGCCGACTTCTCGACCGTGGGCTTCAACCAGATGGTCAACCACGCGGCCACGCTCTATTGGCGCACCGGTGTTCCCTGTCCGATCACGATCCGGTTGCCCTCCGGCGGCACCTCGGGCGGCGGACCGTTCCACAGCCAGAGCCTCGAAACGATCTACGCGCATTTTCCAGGAATCGTTGTGATGACTCCGGCAACCGTCGAGGACGCCTATGGAATGCTGCTGTCGGCCGTGGCGATCGATGACCCGGTCATCTTCTGCGAGCACAAGTATCTCTATTACCATCTGAAGGCCGCGTCGTTGCCTACGGAGTCCTTGCCGATCGGCAAGGCCCGCATCGCCCGCCAGGGCCGCGATCTCACGGTCGTGACCTACAGCGCGATGGTCCATGAATGTCTCGCGGCCGCCGAAGTGGCGCGGGATGAAGGCTACGAGGTGGAGATCGTCGACCTGCGGACGATCAAGCCGCTCGACACCGACACCGTCGTGGCATCCGTTGCGCGCACGGGCCGCCTGCTGTGCGTGGGAGAAGCCTGGCCTTGGGGCGGGGTCTCCGCCGAAGTCATCGCTCGCGTGACGGCCGAAGCATTCGACCTGCTCGACGCGCCGCCGCAGCGTCTCAACGCGAAGGACACTCCGGTGCCTTATCATCCAAATCTCTGGGCCGCTCATCGACCGACCGCGCAGTCAGTCGCCCAAAGCATGCTGCGCCTTCTCCGCCTTTGACCTCCATGTTCACCCCCTTGCCCCAAGTCCCGTTCGTCATGCCGCAGCTGGGCGAATCCATCGCCGAGGCGGTCGTGGTCCGATTCCTGGCGAAGCCCGGCGACAATGTCCTGGCCGGCCAGGACGTGCTCGAAGTGGAGACCAGCAAGGCGACGATGAACGTGGCCGCGCCCGCCAGCGGCAAAGTGGTCGAATGGTTCGCGCGAGAGCAGGAGAGCTACGCCGTCGGAGCCAAGCTCGGCGTCCTTGAGGTCAGCGCCGCCGAAGCGGCCCGCCTGGGCATCGGTGATTCCTTCGAACCGG
>JAYUUX010000472.1:0-2801 GCA_043754645.1 Verrucomicrobiales bacterium
CACGGCGGCGCAGTTCTTCAGGTGCTCCGTGACCTTCACGCCCGGAATCGCGGTATCGATCGACGGATAGGCCGAGCCGGCGACCTTCTTGCCGTCGCCCATCCTTTTCGGATCGAACGTGTCCACATGCGACGCACCGCCACCGAGCCAGACGAAGATGCAGTGCTCGGCCTTGCCCTTGGGCAGCGCGGGTTTGGAGGCCTCGGCCGCTCCGAGCGACGACGCGAGGCCCGGCGCCAGAGCCACGGCCGCCCCGGCCTGAGCGAGGAAACGACGACGGGAAACGACGGCTGACGGATCAAGCGGGTTCATGGCAGAAAGACGAATTCGGGTGAATTGACGAGCGACCAGACCATGTCCTCCGCGCGTTCGCGCCACTCGGGTCGCAGCCGCCGCGTCGGCAGGTCACCAAGGCGCGCCTGGCGTTCCTGGTCCTGCTTGAGGCGCGTGGCCTCGGGGTTGAGATGGTTGGACCACGAGACCGCACGCAGCGGAGCGGATGAGTTCCGCGCGGCAAGCTGGCCGGCCTCCGGACTGCGCCGGTCGTCGAACCCCGGCCGGATCAGGTCAACGAACACGCCCCGCTCCTTGGCGGTTGGCGGACGCGACAGGAACCGCAGGAATACATCTTGGACGAAACTCTCCGGAGACCGTTCCGCCAATGCCAAATCGACGAGCGCGCCGTCGTCGGAAAGGCGCGCGATGCGGCCATGGACCAGCGTTCCGTTGCCCACCGTCGCCGGCTGGATCACGTTGGCCACGTCGTCGCGGACGGTCAGCGCGCCCTGACGCGACTCACGCCAACCGAAGCCGACGAGCGCATCGACGACGGACTGCGCGCGCGGCAACGACAGCGCTGGCCGATCGCGTTCGTTCGAGAGGGAGGTGAACTGCCAGGACCGGGTCGGCACGCCGAGGTTGTTGAAGTCCTTCACCGGACGCCGGCCGTCGACATCCATGTTCATCTCCTCGACCCCCATCGACTTTCCGGCGGCCACAAACATCGAATCGACCAACTGCTCCGCGCTCAATCGGCGGCGGGACTGGGCGGCGAAGAGCCGTTTCTCCGGCGGCTGCTCCTCCGATGCGTCGGCGCGGATTTCGCGCTGGTAGGCGTGGGAGTTGAGGACGAGGCGGGTTACGTGGCGGAGGTCGTAGCCGTGGGCCACGAGCTCGCGGGCCAGGTAATCCAACAGCTCCGGATGCGACGGCGTCCGCCCGTCGATGTCGTCCACGGGATCGATCAAGCCCCAGCCGAAATACCGTTTCCAAAGCCGGTTCACGAGGACCTTGGCGAAGCGGTCGTTGCGCGGGTCCGTCAAAAGCGCGGCCAGGCGTTCGCGCGAATCGCCGGCATCGCGGAGAACGCCGTCCGGAAATTTCTCGTCGACCAGTTCGGCAAACGGCCAGGCCGGCGCGACCTTGCTGCCGGGCGGAAGCGTGACCTTCACCTTGCGTCCGATGGTGATGTGGGAATTCGTCGGGATGCTGCTGGTCAGAGGCACGGCCTGCGGTTGCCGGCGGAGCATTGCGGCGAGGCTGAAGAGATCCTTCTGCTTGAAGTCGTGGTGCGGCGCGTCATGGCAGCGCGCGCAGGACATCTGCATCCCGAGGAAAGCCTGCGCCACGATCTGCGCCTTCTGCGCCATCGGCACGTCGTTCTCCGTGGCCACACCGAACCCGCCCGGGCCGCCGTAATGGACGCTGCCCTCCATCATCACGAGCTCCGTGGCGAAGCGGTCCATCGCGCGGTTGTCGGAGAACGCCTCGTGGATCCACCAGCGGAAAGGGCCGGTGTTGTTCAGCATCGGCTTCAGGATTCCCGGATTCTCCGCGAGCACGTCCTGCCAATATCCGACCCAGTGGTCGGCCCACGACGGACTCGTAAGCAGCCGGTCGATGACCCGTGCGCGACGATCCGGACCCTTGTCGGCCGCGAACGTGGCCGCTTCCGCACCGGTCGGGATCACGCCGGTCAAGTCGAGCGTCGCGCGGCGTAGGAAAGCCGCGTCGTCCGTCAGGGCGGCGGGCTTTACGCCGGCTTTCTCCAGCTTCGCCCCGATGAAGTTGTCGACGGCGTTGAACACCGGAGCGCCCGCGGC
This sequence comes from Verrucomicrobiales bacterium, assembly GCA_043754645.1. Classification (GTDB taxonomy): domain Bacteria; phylum Verrucomicrobiota; class Verrucomicrobiia; order Limisphaerales; family CANJSG01; genus CANJSG01. The sequence continues at coordinate 2,103 of JAYUUX010000472.1, forward strand.
CAAATCCGGAATCTGGATCCGGGGAAGAGTGGCGACATGTTCGCGGGCGCGCTCATGGCGGCCCTTCCAATACACTTCCTCTTGCTGCGCCGCTTCATGACGACGGGTGACATCGGCCCGACGCCACGTGTCCGTCCGCTCCACAATGAAACCTTCGAACTCGTCCTCCGTCATCCGGACACGGTCGCGTTCGAGAGGGGCGAGCAGCCGGAAATCATCGGACCCGGCGGGTGCCGAGGAGATGCCCATCTCCCCGAGCTCAGGACGGCGGGTCTTCAACCCCACGATGGCTTCCAGGGTGAACGTGTGCGGTTTTCCGTCGGAGACGTAGTTCGTCAGGCTCTCGAAGTGCCCGGGCCTGAGGTATCGAAGATCCGGCGCCAGGGCCAAAGGCGCATCCGGCACTTCTTCGTGACCATCCGCCCTGAAATCAGGAAACCGCGTCGCGAGCACCTCCTGGCCGTCGATGAAAAGTCGGGAACCGGTTCGCGACCGGAGCAGCAGCCGATGGCCACCCACGGGGAGAGTGATCGTCCCGGTGGCGCGGTAGAGGAACGGCATTCCGCGGTCCACCTTCACTCCGCGCGGCGAGTAACGCGTCGGCATGGCGGTGAATCCGAACGAACGTTCGTCATACGACTCTGTCGGCGCGCCCGCAGTGAACTTCCAGCTCGTCTCGTCGGGGATGCCCTCGACGAT
>JAYUUX010000473.1:0-3466 GCA_043754645.1 Verrucomicrobiales bacterium
CCGGATTCGACAATGATCACGTCGGCCTTCGTATCCTTGATGGAAGCCATCTGGGAGTAGAAGAGTCCGATGGCGAAGACCGCGACGATGAGGCTGATGACCGACGCGATGAAATACGGGGTCTTTTTGGAGAGCTCCTGCTTCTTGATCGAGCCCTTGGGAGTCAGGTTCAGTTCCACCGGACAATGGGCCACGCTCCGCAGAGCCACCCCGACGGTTTCACCAAAATGATGGGCCACTCCCTGGAGCGCCTCGACATCCACGGTCGGCGCGATCTCAACCCCGCGGAACGGGTTGAAATACTCGACCGGCATGTTGAGCTTCTCCTGGAAGAACTGCTGGGTGTAGGTCATCACCGATCCACCGCCGCAAAGGTAGAGCCGCTGGGGAGCCGATCCACCCTGCTGCCCGCGGTAGAACTGGATCGTCTGATTTACCTGGATGTGGAGACGGGTCAGGATCTGACGCGAGATCTTGGAGATCGCCGCCTGATGGGGATTCTCCGGCTCTTCGTAGGCGCCGCCCAGACTGACAAATCCCTCCTCGACCTTGATGCGCTCGGCTTCGCCGAACGGCAGCTTGGACTCGTTGGCGAAATCCTGGGTGATCGAATTCGCGCCGATGTTGATGCTTCGGCTGTAGATCTTGCCCTTCTCGAAAAACAACAGATTGCTGGTCTTCGCCCCGATATCCAGGAGCATCGTGCATCCATCGAGGTCGCCATAGCTGAAGCGGAACGAATTGCAGAGGGCGGCCGACGAAACATCGACCAGCCCGACCTTGAGCCCGGCGGCCCCGGCCACCTTGAAGAGTCCGTCGACGATCTCGTTCTTGATCGCGACCAGCAGCACTTCCAACTCGCCCGACGCGGCCGCGCCCAAAATCTGGTAGTCCCAGACGACTTCCTCCAGCGGGAACGGGACGTTCTGCTGGGCTTCGTAGGTCACGATCTGGGCGACCTTCGACGAGTCGACCGGGGGCAGCTTGATGAACTTGGAAAATACATGGAAGCCCGGGGCGCAGAGGCTGACTTCCTTCGAGTCGAACTGGGGAAGCAGTTCTTGAAGGGCCTTCTGCACGACATCCTCGCGGGTCGATTCCTGGGATCCTTCCAGGCCCAGGGACTTGGTCGCAAACCCGACGAGACGCAACGCACCGGCGTCGTTCTTTTCGAACTCGGCAATCTTGAGCGTTCCCGCTCCGAGATCGGCTGCTAGAAATGATTTAGCGCTCATGGTTGTTCAGGTTTTATCGGCGTCAGCCCGCGCCAAATCGCCGCTTGGAAGCGGGACTTCACGGAGGTCCGCGTTGGTTACTGGAATTCGTTTCATGGGTCAATGGCAATCACCCCGGCCCGCTTCTAAACCGCCCGCATCTGCGAAAAATCAGCTCCTGCCACGAAAATACTTGATCGTTGTCTCGAGGCCATCCTTCAGCGGAACGACCGGTTTCCAACCGAGAAGTTTCCCGGCCAGACCGATGTCCGGCCGGCGCTGTTTCGGATCGTCCTGCGGCAGCGGGCGGTGGACCAGTTTACTCTTGGACCGGGTCGCCCCGATGATCTCACGCGCGAACTCGAGCATCGTCATCTCGTTCGGGTTCCCGATGTTCACGGGCAACGAATAGTCGCTCATCATCAGCCGGTAGATCCCCTCGATGAGGTCGCTGACGTAGCAGAAACTCCGCGTCTGCTTGCCGTCTCCGAACACCGTGATCGGTTTGTTCTCCAACGCCTGCCCGATGAACGCCGGAACCACCCGCCCGTCGTTCAAACGCATCCGCGGACCGTAGGTGTTGAAGATGCGGACAATCCGGGTCTCGATCCCGTGCTGCCGGTTGTAGGCCATCGTGATCGCTTCGGCGAAACGTTTGGATTCGTCGTAGCAGCCCCGCGGCCCGATGGTGTTCACGTTTCCCCAATAAGATTCGGTCTGGGGATGTTCCAGCGGATCGCCGTAGATCTCGCTCGTGCTGGTCAGGAGAAAACGCGCGCCCTTGTTTCTCGCCAGACCTAGGGCCTTGTGCGTTCCGAGCGAGCCCACCTTCAGGGTCTGGATCGGCAATTCCAGATAGTCGATCGGACTCGCCGGCGACGCGAAGTGCCAGACGTAGTCCACCGGACCGTCGAGGAACAGGAACTCCGTCACATCCTGGTGGATGAATCGGAATGCCGGATTCCCCGCCAGGTGGGCGATGTTGTCCGTCGATCCCGTCACCAGGTTGTCGATCGCGATGACCTGGTGCCCCTTGGAGAGCAGCAGGTCGGTGAGGTGGGATCCCAGGAAACCGGCACCACCGGTGACCACGGAAATTGGAGCAGCGGACTTGGCAGCGGATTTTTTCTTCGCCATACGGTTTAAAGGTAACGTTTCGGGGAACTACTTCGCGCCTTTGCGCAGTAACACGACCGGGATCGTCTGGCAGAGGATTTTGATGTCGAGCCAGATCGTCCAGTTGTCGATGTATTCGAGATCCAGGCGCACCCAGTCGTCGAAGCTCTTCACCTCGTTCCGGCCGCTGATCTGCCAGAGGCACGTCAGCCCCGGTTTCACGCTCAAACGTCGCCGATGCGCGATGTCGTCAAACCGCTTGGTTTCGTCCACCGGCAGAGGCCTCGGGCCCACCAGGCTCATCTCCCCTTTGATCACGTTGAACAGCTGGGGAAACTCGTCGAGGCTCGTCTTCCGCAGGAATCGCCCGACCGGCGTCACCCGCGGATCGTTCGTCACCTTGAACACCGGCCCGGACATCTCGTTCATCGCCGCCAACTCGTGTTTGAGCTGCTCCGCGTTGGTCACCATCGAGCGGAATTTATACATCGTGAACGGCCGCCCGTTCAGTCCGCTGCGGGCCTGACGGAACAAAACCGGCCCGGCCGACGTCAGCCTCACCACCAGCGCGACGATCAGCAGGGGGATCGCAAGGAGGACCAGAAGAGCAGCGGCCCCGACGAAATCGACCACCTGCTTCGCCATCATCTGCCAGGTCGAATCCGGCGCCGAACGGAACACCAACACCGGCCGGCCGAAAAGATCATCCACCGTCGTGCGCGACACCTGGGTCTTGAAGAAGTCCGCCACCAGCCACGCTTCCACCCCTTCTAACTCGCAGACCTGGATCACCTGCTCCACCTGCCCGAAGTAGGTGTGGGCGGCGCACAGGACCACCCCGTTGATCGAATGTTCATGGAGCACCCGGATGATCTCCGAAGCCGTGGCCGCGTTCACGTCAAGCTCGTGGACCTGCTCGACGTCCTGCCCGATATGCCGCTCGAAATCGCTCTTCAGCCTGCCCGTATCTTCGGGTGAGCCGATCAGGAGATACCGGTGCCGCACCACGTTCCGGCCGAACTTCCCCTTACCCCAGAAGTGCAGCAGCAATTCCTTTGCCGAAACCAGGACGAAACCCACGACCCCGAAAATCACCAGCACCGACCTGCCGATGTTGTTCTGCTCTCGGAAAATGA
>JAYUUX010000474.1:0-1945 GCA_043754645.1 Verrucomicrobiales bacterium
TTTCTGTCCGCCTTCACCTTGAGCCTGCCGGAAACAGTGGCTTGAAAGAACGGAGGAAATCAAAGTCTGGAAACCTTCGCCGGCTTCAGGCTCATTTCTCCCTCCTATGTCACAGCTCGCCAATCAAGTCGCCGTCGTCACCGGAGCCGGTCGCGGCATCGGACGCGCCATCGCCCTCAAGTTCGCCGCCGAGGGCGCGGACATCGTCTGCGTCTCCCGCACCCAGGAAAACTCCGAGAAGATCGCCAATGAAGTGCGCGCCCTCGGCCGCAAGGCGTGGGCCTTCGCCGTCGACGTGTCGGACCCGGCCGCCGTAGCCGCCGCCGCCGAGAAGATCCTGGCCGAGGCCACCCGCGTGGACGTGCTGGTGAACAACGCCGGCGTCACCCGCGACGGCCTGCTCATGCGCATGAGCGAGGCGGATTGGGACACCGTGCTGAACACGAACCTGCGCGGCGCGTTCTCCTTCACCAAGGCCTTCACCCGCGCCTTCCTCAAGCAACGCTCCGGCCGCATCATCAACCTCGCGTCGGTCATCGGCCTGATGGGCAATGCCGGCCAGTGCAACTACGCGGCGAGCAAGGCGGGCCTGATCGGCTTCACCAAGTCCGTGGCGCGTGAATTCGCCTCGCGCGGCATCACCTGCAACGCCATCGCCCCCGGCTTCATCGAGACGGACATGACGGCCGAACTGAAGCCCGAGATGCGCGAAGCCCTGTTAAAGCAGATTCCCCTGAACTCCTTCGGCAACGCCGACGACGTCTCCGCCGCCGCGCTCTACCTCGCGTCCGCCGGTGCCCGCTACGTCACCGGCCAGGTCCTGACCGTCGACGGCGGCATGGTGATGTAGGCGCGCGACCGATGACCACCCAACTGCTCCTCACCACCGATCCGATCGACGAGGCCGCATGGGTCGCCGGTCGGCGGACATCGGCGGGGATGGGCGCAGCGATCTCGTTCAGCGGAATCGTGCGGGGACAGGAGGGAGCGGACGCCATCTCGGCCATCGACTACGAAGCCTTCCGCCCGATGGTGGAACACCAGTTCGGAATGCTGTTCGCCGAAGCCGAACGCCGCTGGCCGGTGATCGAATCCATCCGTCTCGTCCACAGGCTTGGCGTCGTGAAGGTCGGCGAACCGTCGCTCTGGGTCGAAGTGGTCACGCCGCATCGCGGCGAAGCCTTCGCCGCCTGCCAGTGGATCATCGACGAGATGAAGCGTGTTGTGCCGATCTGGAAGAAGCCTCTCCCGTGAACGAGAAATCCGAAGCGCGAAGGCCAAAGGCCGGGAGAAATCCGAAGCCGGAATCTCGAAACGGTTTGATCGTTCGAGCTTGGGTATTCTTTCGGCCTTCGGAGATTCGGATTTCTGGTTTGGCAGCTCCGGCTGCCATCGCGCTGTCGCTGCTGACAAGTGGCTGCATGGCTCCGCCGCCATCCAAAGCCCGGATCGAAAAAGGCGACCGCGTCGTCGTCCACAAACCGACTCTGACCTTTCAGGCTACGGAGAAATGGAACCCGTCCTTCTGGCTCGCCAACGCGGACGAACCAATGCCTCCCGACGACTACCGGCCGGATGATCCGAAGCGCGTCCGCCGTTGGTATTGGAGGAATCCCGGACACAACTTCGACTTCTACGTGATCGGGATCGCCGACAAGGAATTCATCCGATCGGGCCGTCATCCCGCGGAGGTTTTCAGCCCGGAGGGCGGATGGAACTTGGCGTTCTGCCACCGGGGCTGGTGCGCCCTGCCGTTCACTTCCTACCAGCGCGGGCGATTCAAGTTCTACTTCGGCTGGCGCGAGCGAGGAAACTTCGGGATCAAGCTGACCTTTTGATTGGCGGCAAAAGAAAGCCGCCGTCCCACACACGATTCGGGACGGCGGCACACTGGATCGGAAGCGGTTGCCGGGACATCGATCGACGTCCAACGCGGCGCACCAAG
>JAYUUX010000475.1:0-1548 GCA_043754645.1 Verrucomicrobiales bacterium
CCCAATCCTTCCATGGCATTCACAGCATCCCAAGTCGCCGAGAAACTCGCCGGTGAATTCGTAGGCGATGGCTTGGTCGAGCTGACCGGCTTCTCCACCGCCGAGAACGCCCGGCCGGGCGACCTTATCTTCGCGGAAAAGGACGCCTACTTCGCCGCCGCCGAAGCGAGCGCGGCCAGCGCGGTCCTGGTTTCAGGACCGTTCGCGTCGGCCACCAAGACCGTGATCCGTGTGGCCAATGCCCGCGCCTCCTACGCCCGTCTCCTGCCGCTGTTCTTTCCGCCCGAGGACCCCCGGGCCGGCATCCACACCACGGCCACCGTCGCTTCTACCGCGCAGATCGACCCCACCGCCGAGATCGGCCCAGGCTGCGTCATCGGAGCCGGGGTGAAGATCGGGGCCCGCTCCGTGCTGATGGGCGGCAACCATGTCGGAAGCGACTGCCGCATCGGCGACGACGTCCGCCTCTTCCCCAACGTCGTCCTCTACAAGGCCACCCAGGTCGGAAACCGCGTCGCCATCCACGCCGGAACCGTCATCGGTTCCGACGGCTACGGTTATTTCTTCGACCAGGGCCGTCACAACAAGGTCCTCCAGATCGGCAACGTCATCATCCACGACGACGTCGAGATCGGGGCCAACGCCGCCATCGACCGCGGTGCGCTCGGCGCGACCGTCATCGGGCAGGGCACCAAGATCGACAACCTCGTCCACATCGCCCACAACGTCGTCATCGGCCCGCACTGCCTCGTCATGGGCCAGGTCGGCTTCGCCGGCAGCACGCGATTGGGCGCGTATTGCGTGATCGCGTCGCAGTCCGGCATCGCGGGACATCTCAAGCTCGGCAACCAGGCCACCGTCGGCGCCAAGTCCGGCGTCATGCGCGACGTCGGCGACAAGGAGACGGTTCTCGGCATCCCGGCCATGCCCGACAAACAGACCAAGCGGCAGTGGATCGCCGCCCAGCAGCTTCCCGAGATGGTCCGGCGCCTCCGTGATCTGGAGAAGCAGGTGGCCGACCTGGCCGCAAAGGTGTCTTCCACGGCGGGCTGATTGGCCGGCGACTCCATGCTGGCCCATTGCGGCGTGCCGTGAAACGGTCGCACCGCTTTCATCCTTCCGGAGCAAGCGACCCCATGTTGTTCGAGAGATTCAGGCAGATCGGCCGCGCGGTGGAACACGTCCAGCGCTACCGGACCATCATCGGCGTGTTCCTCAAATACGGCTACGAGGACCTCGTGCGCCGTCTGCCGCTGCCCAGCGCGCTGCGGTGGTCGTTCCAGAGGATCCGTTTCCAGCAGCAGGAGATCGCCCTCCTCACGCCGCACGAACGGCTCCGGCGCGCCTTCGAGGAGCTCGGGCCCACGTTCATCAAGCTGGGCCAGCTTCTTTCCACGCGGTCGCATCTGCTGCCGAAGGCGCTGGTCGACGAACTGGCCAAGCTCCACGACCAGGTTCCGCCCATTCCCTTTTCCGAAGTCCGCGCGGCCATCGAACGCGAGTTGAAGGCCCCGCTCTCGGAGAACTTCATCACCGTCGACGAAGCCC
>JAYUUX010000476.1:0-6598 GCA_043754645.1 Verrucomicrobiales bacterium
GGCTGCCTGAAGCCACGTTCGACACGCCGGCTGAGCCCAAGCCGGGCGAGGTCGTGCGCCGTCGCACCCTGCTGCTGGCCGGGTCGGGTGGGCACATGATCGATCACAGGGTGAGGCGTTTCAGGGAAATCGGCTACCAGGTGGTCACCGCTGGTTCCGTGGAAGGCGTCGATGACACGCTTCGAACCGGGCAACCTGTCGACGGAGTGATGTTGTTCATCGAACCGGCGGATCAACGTTTCCTTCTCCAGCTCCCGGAGATCCGGCGGCGCTTGGGGGCAAAGTTTCTCGTGATGCTCCAGTTGGTCGGCCGGAATGCCGATGAGATAGACGCGGTCACTTCCGGGCACGCCGACGAGATCTTCTCGTCGGATGCGATGGATAGCCACGTCGAGCAGCGTTTGGCGGCGCTGCTTCAGTCCGGGGAGTGAGCAATCGCCATGTCTAGCCAGGCCGAAAACAGCGTCCATAGCATCCTCGTCGTCGACGACGAGGAGATCGTCCTCGTGGCCCTGAGGGAGACCCTCCAGCGCGAGGGTTACCAGGTCGTGACGTGTCCGAACGCGATCGAGGCTCTGCGGATCGTGAAGGAGCGGCAGTTCTCCGCGATCATCACGGACCAGGCGATGCCGATGCTTACCGGGCTGGAATTCCTGGCCCAGGCCCGGCAGATCCAATCCGACGCGACACGGATCCTCATCACCGCCGTGCCCAAGCTCGATACGGTGATCGACGCGATCAACAAGGGCGAAATCTACCGTTTCGTCATCAAGCCGTGGCTCCGCGAGGAACTCCTCGCCACCGTCCGCAACGCCATCCAGCGCTACGAGCTCATCTGCAAGAACCTCGTCCTCCAGGCCACCACCCTGGCGATGAACGAGAAGCTTTCGAAGCTCAACGCCCAGCTCGAGGAGAAGGTCGCCCAGGTCGGCGCCTGCAACATCCAGCTCGGCGGGCTCAACGAAGCGCTCCGCACCAATCTGCAGCACTCGATCGAACTCTGCGTGAAGTCGATGGAGACCTTCTATCCCACGCTCGGATCCCAGGCCCGCCGCGTGTTCGAGCTGTGCCACGCGATGGCCGACGACCTCAAATTGTCCGACAAGGACCGCCTCGTCCTGGAGACCAGCGCATGGCTCCATGACATCGGCATGGTCGGCGTTCCGCGGCATCTGATCCGGCGTTGGGAGAAACAGCCCAACAGCCTGACCGAGGCCGAGCTCGCGCTGATCCGGCACCATCCCATCGTCGGCCAGGAGCTGGCGGCGTTTGTCCACACGTTGGAGGAGGTGGGTTTGACCATCCGCGGGCACCATGAGCGCTTCGACGGCGGTGGCTATCCTGACGGATTGCGCGGGGAAGAGATTTCGCCCATGAGCCGGCTCCTCGCCGTGGCCGTCGGCTACGCGGAGAGCAATCTCGATTCGTTCGGAGCGGTCGAGCACCTCACGCGGGGAAGCGGCGCGGCGTATGACCCCGATTCCGTGCGATGCCTCGCCCGTTGTCTGCCGCGCACCTCGGTCCCGAGCAGGCAGCGGGAGGTTCTCCTGACCGAATTGTCCGCCGGGATGATTCTGGCCAAAGGGATCTACACCAACACGGGGATGCTCCTGTTCCCCGGGGGCCAGAAACTGACCGAGACCTACATCGACAAGATCCGGAACCACCACCGGATCAGCCCGATTTCCCAGAGTCTGCTCGTCTACTGCTGAGCCATGAGCTTTACCCAATTCCACCGCGCGTTGCCAAGTTCACCGGAAGTCAGGAACCAGTTGCGCCACGACTGGTGGAAGGCCGTTTTCGTCGAGTCCCCCGAAGCCCAGGTCATCTGCGGGCGCGCGGGAAACATCGACGAGTTCAACAAGGCCGCGGCCGCCTGGCTGGCCGACGGGCCCGGGTTTGATCCGGAGAACGCGATCTTCCGGCTCTTCAGTTCGTCGACCGCCGGACGGCTCCAGGACCTTTTCGCGCGACGCGAGCCGGGCACACTCAACGGTGTTTCGTTGCTTCTGGCCGGCGAACTTTCGACCGTGGTCAATGTCAACGTCGTTCCCTTGGGCGACGACCACAGTCTCGTGACCCTGAGCGATGCGGGCCGCCTGTGGAGGATCGAATCCCATGCGCAACGCCTGACGGCGGCCATCGATTCCAGCGAGGACATCGTGTTCCTGACCGATGCCGAGTTCCGCATCAGCTACGCGAACCCGGCGATGGAGAACAAGACCGGCTTCTCCCTCGAGGAGATCCTCGGACAGAAGCTCGACGCGTTCCGGTCCCCGGGTTTCGAGGACAAGGTGAAGGAATCCATCGAGCACCTGGAGGCGGGAGAGACATGGAAAGGGGACCTCGACAACATCTGCCGGGACGGCACCGTCTTTCCGGTCGAGGCCATGATGTCCCCGATCTACGGCACCAAGGGAGAATTCATCGGGGCGGTCTCGTTCGAGCGCGACCTCACGATCACGCGCCGCCTGCTGGCGTCTTTGCAGCGCGAGCACCAGTTGACCCTGTCGATCATCAACTCGCTCGACTCCGGCGTGTATGCGGTCGACACCCGTCTCCGGCTGACCAATTTCAACGAGAACTGGCAGAAGCTCCCCCCCGACCACGGCTACCTCCGGTTCGACCGCCCGCCCAAGATCGGCGACGAGCTCCTCAAGTTTGTTCCCGACGAGTGCCAGCGCGAGGAACTCGAGTCCATGTTCCACGCCGTCCTCCGCGGCGGCGACCGCCGGGAATTCGCCCAGAGCCTCGGCGCCCGGAAACGCTTCTTCGTCCGCATCGTCCCGTGGCGGCTCGACGGCGAAGCGCGTGGCCTTGTCTACATCGTGACGGACCAGAGCCGGTTCCACGAACTCGAGAGCCTGCTCCAGCAGAGCCAGAAGATGGAGACGGTCGGTGCGTTGGCCGCTGGCGTCGCGCACGACTTCAACAACCTCCTGCAGGCCATCAAGGGCAACATCTCCGTCATCAACCTGGAGGCCAGTCTCCCTGACAACGTCCGGTCGCGCGTCGACCAGATCGAGGACGCGGCCTCCCAGGCGGCCGACATCACGCAGCAGCTCCTTTCGTTCAGCCGCGTCAACGACGACCAGGAGACCGTCATCGATTTCAACGGCATCATCGGCGACGTCTCCGAGATGGCGAAGAAGCTGCTCAAGAACCGGGTCTCGATCGCCATCCATCCGACCGACCATCCGGTCATGGCGCGGATGAACGGCGTCCGGGCCAAACAGATGCTGCTGAACCTGTGCATCAACGCCCACGACGCGATGCCCAACGGCGGCCAGATCACCGTCTCGAACAGGGTGGTCGCCCTGACGCCCGACCAGATCCAGCGCGTGCCGTCGAAGTCCCCCTCGGACATTCCTTTCCTTTGTTGCTCGATCGCCGACACCGGCACCGGGATCCCGCCCGAGGTCCTGCTGCGGATCTTCGAGCCGTTCTTCACCACCAAGGGACCGGGCAAGGGAACGGGCCTTGGCCTCTCGATCGTGCACAACATCATCAACCAGGCCGGCGGGTTCCTCGACGTCGAGAGCGAGGTTGGCACGGGCACCACCTTCAGCATCTATCTGCCGACCGTGGATACGGGTCCCGCCGTTCCCGCCCAGAAGAAGGCTCCGAAGTCCCTCAAGGGAACCGGAACCATCCTCGTGGTGGACGATCTCGACCTGGTGATCGACTTCGCCTCCACCTTCCTGACGGCCGTCGGCTACGATGTCCTGACGGCCAGGAGCCCGAAGGAGGCGCTCGAAGTGATCGCGGCGTGCGGCAAAAAAATCGATCTCCTGCTGACCGACTACAACATGGGCGAACAGACGGGCGAGGAGCTGATGCGGGAGGTCGTGAAGATCTCGCCGGACACCAAGCTCGTCCTCGCTTCCGGATATCTCGAGGCCCCGGAACAGGAGCGCCTCAAGGGCGAGTTCGCCGTCGAGATCCTGTCCAAGCCCTACAACATCCGCGATGCGGCCGAGCTGATCAGCCGGCTCCTGGGCCGCAGCCCGGGTTGAGAGCCGCCCGTGGGGGACAGGGAGTTCCCGTCCGTGGTCGATTCGTCCTCAAGGTCCGGCTTGCGTTTCCGATAAGCCTGTCAACAGCAGCTGTTGTAACGCCTGTGGACCCGCTCGCCACCAACTTGATTGTTCCGCTCCACGCTTCGACCAGGGGCTTGAGGCGATCCCTCGAAGTCCGTCCCACGGTCTGGCCTGCGGAAGCATCACACGTCGGCGCCGTTCGATTCGTCGCATCACACCCATGACCACCGCCTCCGTCGAACCCAGGTCGACCACCGCCCATGCCGCCGCGGGGAAATACCTCACTTTTTGTCTCGGACGGAACCACTACGGAGTGGCCGTGCTCCGCATCCGCGAAATCATCAGGATGACGGATATAAAGGCCGTGCCCGCGACGCCCGACTACGTATCGGGAGCGATCAATCTCAGGGGCAGATCCATCCCGGTCGTCGACCTTCGGATCAAGTTCGGGATCGACCGGGCGGGCACTTCGGAGCGCACCTGCATCGTCGTTTTCCAGGCCAGCCTCGCGGCGGGTGGCAGGGCGCTGGTCGGGATGATCGTCGACGCGGTCGAGGAGGTCATCACCGTGGCGCCCGGTGAAGTCGTCGTCCCGTCCGCGACCTGCTCCAAGTTGGAGACCCGGTTCATCCTCGGAACCGCCATGGTCCACGATTCACCCACGACCCTGTTGGACGTCGACAGGATCGCCTCGGCGACGCCCCTCGAAACGGTCGTTGCGGCCTAGGCCGGACCGATTGACGAATGAGTTCGAATCAGCGAAGCGAAAAATTTCCGGCCCGTCCGCCCGCGGGCGCGTCGGCGTTCTGGTTGAACCTGAGGTTCCTTTTCAGGGGTTTCTTCTGCGCCCGCACGAAGCCTGGCGAACCTTTGCCCACGGGGGCCGACTCGATGCACGATTCGATCGTCGAAGAGCGTCTGGTCTCCGCCAAGCGCCCGACCGGTTCCAAGAAACCGGACAAACGAACAAGGTCCCAGTCATGATGTTGAATCCCAGTTCACCCGCTCGACAGTCCGGTCGATCCGCTTCCCGTTCGCCGCGGTCGTCCGCCACCTTTTTAACATGGAGAAACAGATGCCACGGATCCTGATCATCGACGACGACGAAGGGCTTCGCCGTATCCTCGGGCAGATACTTGTCCGCGCCGGCCACGTCGTCACGGAGGCGGTTGACGGCTGTGAGGGCCTGAAAAGCTTTCGCAAGGAGCCCGTGGACCTCGTTGTCTGCGACCTGATAATGCCGGACAAGGAAGGTCTCGAGACCATCGCCGTCCTTCGGAAGGAATTCCCCGCGGTCAAGATCGTCGCCATTTCCGGCGGCGCCCGTGTCACCGGGTATGACTTCCTGCCCGCCGCTTCGGGCCTCGGGGCGGACGTCGCCCTCGCCAAGCCGTTTACCCGCGAGCAGATCCTCGAGGCCGTGGAGCGGCTGGTCGGGCGGGTGCGCGTCGCGGCGTCTGCCTAGTCCGTTCGACCGCGGTTTCCGGGCAGGCAGGACAAGCCGGCCGTTGGAGGCTGCGCAGGTCGGAAACGGCGATGCCCGGGGGTGGCTGGGCGGTCCCGGGCTCGAACATTCCACTGGCCAAAACCGGGGCCTGATACCACGTTCCAATCATGAAGGGTTCCGAGGTGATCCATTCGGTCGTCGACAACGCCCGTCGCCGTTTTCTTCTTCAACACGCCGTCAACTGGCTCGGCATCGCGCTTTGCGTCGCCGCTGTCATCTGGCTCGCCACGCTTGTCGCCTTCAAGCTCCTGCCCATGCCCGAGCAATGGGTCTGGTCCGTCGGGACCCTCGGACTCCTCGCGACGTTGGTGGTGTTCATCGCCGGGTTTCTCCGCCGCTCGGATCGCAGCGCGGCCGCCCGGTGGCTCGACCAGACCGCGGGCTTGAAGGACCGCCTCAGCTCGGCGCTGGAACTCGACCGCACCGATACCGATTGGAGCCGGCTGATCCACAGCGACGCCTTGGACCACGCGCAGAAGCTCGATACGGCCAAGCTGATCCCCATCCGTTTGAAGCGCCCGTTCCACATCGCGGTCGGGTGCTTGGCGGTCGGTGCCGGGCTGCAACTGTTGCCCGAGTTTCGATCCGCTTCGTGGCTTCAGCAACAGCGCGAAGCGGCGGTGATCAAGGACGTCGGGCAGAACCTCGTCCAGGTCCTCCAGCGGCAGGCCGAGCAGAAGACCAACGCCAGCCCCATCGTCCAGGCCGGCATCGAGAGCGCCATCGACCTCGGCAAGGAACTCGAACGCGCCAAACTTTCCCGTCCCGAGGCGTTGAAGGAACTCTCCACCGCCGCCGAGAAGGTGCGCGAGCAGCTGAAGGAAATGACCAAGGCCCCCGGCCTCCGGCAGATGGCCCGGTCATCGCAGTCTTCCAGCAAGACCGCATCCGCCAGCCCCGGCGCGGCCGACAGTTTTTCCATCAACCGCTGGGTCACCTCGGCAGGCACGGCCCATGGGTGCGAAAAGCCCTGCGGTGTGGCCGCAACCTGCACCGGTTTTGTGCCAAGGGTGGCTGTCAGCCAAGCCATCACCTCAGGCGGCAGAATGAT
>JAYUUX010000477.1:0-3082 GCA_043754645.1 Verrucomicrobiales bacterium
TGGGGCAACGCATGGTTTCGGTTCGCTACACACTCTGTAGTGCGTGGGCGCAACTAACCACACAAAGAATTGTGGCGTCAAGGAACCCGGCCGGAACGAAGGGAAATGTTACTCACAGGACAGCTGACGCTTTATCCGCATCGACCGACCGCCTCCGCCACCCGTTCCAAGATCACATCGGCCACGAGCGGTTCGTTGCCGATGCTGGGGGTATACCAGACGAGTTTGCCGTTCTTCTCCGTCGGGTTGCGCCAGGTGGGTTGGCCTTCCTTGAACCGCTTCTGCACCACGGCCTCTGGCTCGCCCAGCATCACGGGGATGTCCTCGAAGGAGTGCAGGCCGTCGGCGATGAAGAAGGGGACCATGACGATGTTCTTCGTCTGCGCACGGGCGTAACATTCGCCGATCTTCGGTTCCTCCTCCATGAACGACGCCTGCACGTCGGCGTAGACGCCCTGTTGGCGGATGAGCTCCACCTGGTGCTCGATGGCCTTGCGGGAGTTCTCGCTGTTGCCGGTGCCGTGGCCGGCGATGAAGAGGGTGGTTTCCGCCGGCTTCGGCGCGCGGGGAAAGGGATACTTCTCGGTCGTCTCCCGGGCGCGCGACACGAGCACGCGGGTCATGCTGTCGTGCGTGCCGACGGGGCCGCAGTAGTAGACCTGCCGGCCGCCGAGTTCACGCATGATGGGCGCCTGGACGACGGCGCCTTTTTCGCAAAGGCCGAGTTCACGCGGAATGACCTGCTCGGTGAAGTAGCCTTCGCTGATGAAGAGCGGGACGCAGAAGACGCGTTTGCCAAAGGCTCCGCGAAGCACGGCGCAGAAGGACGGTTCCTGTTTCCAAAACGCTTCCAGCACCTGCCCGAAGATCCCGCGACGACGCAGTTCTTCGGTGTGCTGGTAGGTCGGCGCATCGGAATCACCGTTCAGGGTGGAACCATGGCCCAGCAGGACGAGGGTGGAGTCGGTCAGATCAGGCAAAGTCACAGGCCAAAGAAGTAGCCAATCGGACGCACAAGGGCAACCGGCGCAACACTGTCTTATTACGAGCCATAATCGCCTATTTTCCATTTGCGGCTTGTTCGCAGATGTGAGACCAACACTCCCCACGCTTCGCCGACTGCCCGCGTCGCTGCGTGAAATCCACGCCCGCGACAACGCCCAAACCGCACCTTTATGCAACGTTCCCTCGTCTTCCGGAGTCTCCGCCTGATGGCCCTCGCCGTCCTTTTCTTGGCCATGGGCGGCCGCCCCGTGCAGGCCCAAGCCGTGAGCCTTGATTTTGAAACGATCGGGCAACTGACGAATAACTTCATGTTTTTCGCCAATGGCAGCACGAATCCGATCCCGAGCTCTTCCTTCAGTGAGGAGGCTGGCACTGGAGCCGGCGCAAGTCGCGGAATCAGCCTCGCCGGGAACGTTGACAGCACGGCTGTCTACACCAACTCGCCTTTCAGTTTCAGGCCCGGCCGCATCTTGGGGGCTTCCATGAAATTCAAGCTGAAGAACGGAACGGCAGGATCGACCAACCGGGCTCTGAGTCTTGGATTTCTGAACACGACCAACGGCAATCCCGGTTCAATGACCAACTTTGGTGGCGTTTTCTACACGTCCGTCAGCATCAATACGGTCGGAGCCAATGCGAACGTTCAGCTTGAGCAACAAAGTCGGCAGGACCCGTCGGGAATTGCGACCCGCTACCCGGTCCTGAACGGGGCCGGTCTCACGACGAACACCACCTACCTAGGGCGATGGTATCGTCTGTCAGCGGCTTTCCTTAACGGCAGCACAAACACAAGCGCGCCTTTCACCAATACCCACCGGTTCGCGACCGCGTTGCAGGACTACGGGACCGATGGCGTCACGCCGGGACCGGTCGTCTACACGACGGACTTCATTTCGACGACGAACACGTTTGTCCTGAACACCAACCTCACCGACGCGACGAATGTGTTCTTCGCCTTTCGCGGCTTCGATACTTCCGGCGGCGACCTCTACGATGACCTTAGGATTCATACCAACGGAATTACGCCCGCCATCGCGACGGAGCCGATCGCCACGACGAACGTGTCCACGGGAACCCGGCTCGCTCTGAGTGTCGTGATCGATGTCGGCCCGGTTCTTCCGAGCATCCAATGGCAGTCCAACGGCGTGAACATCGCCGGGGCGACCTTACCGAACTTTTTGAGCGTCCCGCTCGGAACAAACGCCAACGGCGCCCAGTTCCGCGTCATCGTCTCGAATGTCTTTGGTGCCGTCACGAGTTCGGTCAGCACGGTCACTGTCACGAACAGCGTCGTGTCTCCGACGCTACTCTCGGCCGGTTCACTTGATCCGCTGGTGATCGGCGTCGCTTTCAGTAAGCCCGTCCACCCGTCCGTAGCCCAGTTGCCGGGCAACTTCGTGGTGGTCGCCGGCGGCGCAACCTACGCCGTGAGCAACGTCGTCATCCGGCCCGACGGTCAGAACGTCCAACTGCGCCTCTATTCACCGCTCGCGACGCCGGCGTTCACCGTGACGGTGCAGAACATGACGGACCAGTCGGACAACTTCCTGTCCGGATCGCCCACGGTGGCGGGAACAGTCCGTCCGCTGGCCATCTACGATGTGGGCGGTCCCGCGGCGGCCGGTTCCACGGCCACGTTTGGAGACGGTTACTACGAACAGACCGCGGGTGGCGCCGACCTTTGGAATGCCGGCGATCAGGGCCATCTCGCCATGGGCGCGCGCTTGGGCGACTTCGACGTGGCCATGCAGGTCGCCGAAATGCGACCGCCCGATGAAGGACTGAACATGCCGAGGCAACAAGGTGCTTCAATAGCAAAGGCCGGCATCATCATTCGTGAATCCACCAGCGCGAATGCACGAGGCCTTCAGATGGTGGCGCTGCCCCAGACCGCGTTGATTCATGCCCCGGCCAACCGGGTCGAACACGGCATCCGGACAAACCTCGGAGCCGCCATGTTCACCTTCTCCCCCAACGTGACATCGCCGACCTATCCGAATGTCTGGCTCCGGATGCGGCGCGCGAACCAGTCCTTCAGCCTCTACTACTCGACGAATGGCACCGGATGGGTCCGCAC
>JAYUUX010000478.1:0-5268 GCA_043754645.1 Verrucomicrobiales bacterium
GGAGCTGCTCGATTGGCTGGCCAGCGAACTTGTCGCCAACGGATGGAGCATCAAGAAACTGCAGCGCGAGACACTCACGTCGGCCACTTGGCGGCAGTCGAGCCGACCGCGCGATGGGGCCCTGCGCGTCGACGCCGGCAGCCGGTTGCTCTGGCGCTTCCCGCCGCGCCGTCTCGAGGCCGAGGGCATCCGCGACAGCATCCTCGCCGTCAGCGGCAATCTCGACCGGACACCGGGTGGTCCCAGCTTCTTCCTC
The DNA here is from genome assembly GCA_043754645.1 of Verrucomicrobiales bacterium. Lineage (GTDB taxonomy): Bacteria > Verrucomicrobiota > Verrucomicrobiia > Limisphaerales > CANJSG01 > CANJSG01. Next base: position 257 of record JAYUUX010000478.1, read on the forward strand.
CACGCGGTGGACCGCGAAAACGTCTACCACTACCACCCGAAGGAGGAGTTCGGCCCGGCCGAGTCGCGCCGTATGGTCTATGCCTTCAAGGTTCGCATGGAACAGGACGGCATCTTCGGCGCGTTCGACTGTCCGGACGGCAGCCTCGTCGCACCCAAGCGCAGCGTCTCGACCACTCCGTTGCAGGCGCTCAACCTCTTCAACAGCCGGTTCATTCTCCAGCAGTCGGAGATCTTCGCCGAACGTCTGCGCAAGGAAGCCGGAGGTGAACCAACCGCCCAAGTGCGCTCAGCGTGGCTACTGGCTTTCAATCGCCTGCCCGAAAGGAACGAAACGAAAGAAGCGGTCGCGTTCGTCCGGACGGAAGGATTGCCGGCGTTGTGCCGCGCCCTTCTGAACGCGAACGAGTTCCTGTTCATCCCATGAAGCCGCCATTTCCATCCTTCAACAGCCCGTTGCTGGACCGACGCCGGTTCCTCGCCGACACCGGGATGGGACTGGGTGCGATCGCGCTGACCCACCTGCTGAGCCGGCAAGGACTGCTCGCGGCGACGGTCTCAGGGAAAGAATCGATCCGGCCGCTGATCAATCCCGGCAGTCCCTACGCATCGCAATCCGCATTTCACGCCGCGCGCGAAGAACGTGCTCGTCATCTTCTGCAGCGGCGCGTGCAGCCATCTCGACACGTTCGACTACAAGCCCGAGCTGATCCGACGCCACGGCCAGCCGATGCCGGGCCAGGAGAAGCTGATCACTTTCCAGGGCGAACAGGGCGCGTTGACGAAGAGCCCGTGGGAGTTCAAGCCGCGTGGACAGAGCGGCAAGATGATTTCGGAACTCGTGCCCCATCTCGGCGCCCTGGCCGACGACATGTGCTTCATCCATTCCATGCAGGGGAAGACGAACACGCATGCGCCCGGCGAGAACTTCATGTCCACCGGCAACACGCTCGACGGATTTCCCAGCGTCGGCGCGTGGGCGACCTACGCCCTCGGCAGCGACGACCAGAGCCTGCCGGCCTACGTGGCGATCCCGGATCCGCGCGGCAAGCCGCAGAACAGCGTGAACAACTGGGCGCCCGGATTTCTTCCGGCTTCGTTCCAAGGGACGGAGTTCAATGCCACCAATCCCATCCGCAACCTGGCAAGGCCCAACTCGATTCCGGCCAACAGCGACCGGGCGACGCGCAGCTTTCTGCAAAGGCTCAACGAGCAGCACGCCGCACGGTTCCCCGGCGACAGCGAACTTGCCGCGCGCATCGCGAGCTACGAACTGGCGGCCCGCATGCAACTGACGATCCCCGAGGTCGCAAATCTCGCCAGCGAACCCGCTCACATCCTCAAGCTCTACGGCGCCGATGAGGGCGGATCGAAGATCAACGAGACCCGCGCGGCCTACGCACGGAATTGCATCCTAGCCCGCCGGCTCGTCGAAAAGGGCGTGAGGTTCGTGCAACTTTTCAACGGCGCCTACCAGACCGGCGGCGAGGGCGTGAGCAACTGGGACGGCCACAAGCAGCTTCTCAAGGACTACAGCCTGCACGGGCCGGTGCTGGACAAACCGACTGCGGGCCTGCTGATCGACCTCAAGCAGCGCGGCCTTCTCGACAACACGCTCGTCGTCTGGTGCACGGAGTTCGGACGCATGCCGACTTTTCAGAAAGGCTCGCAAGGCCGGGACCACAACCCGGCGGGCTTCACCTGCTGGATGGCGGGTGCCGGCGTAAAGAAGGGCTTCAGCTACGGGGCCACCGACGACTTCGGCTACAAGTCGGTCGAGAACGTGGTCACCGTTCACGACCTTCACGCGACGATCCTCCATCTGCTCGGGCTCGATCACGAACGCCTCACCTACTACCACAACGGCCTGGAACGCCGCCTGACCGACGTCCACGGCGAAGTGGTCAAAGGCATCCTGTCGTGACCCGGCTAAAACCCTTCCGCAACCAACCGGTTCCATGAGATTGCTGCTCCTCGCCCTGCTCACCTTCGTTTGCGGCTTCACCCGCGCCGCTGAGTCCACGCCGACGAACGGCACGGCCAATCTCGTCTTCCCCGACGAGACGATCGACACGTGGCACGGCTACAAACGGCACCGGTTCAAGATCGACGGCCGCGTGGCTTGGGTCGTCGAGCCCAAGGCTCCCCGGCCCGGACTTCCCTGGTCGTGGTGCATGGAATTTCCCGATGCCTTCACCGAACGCTGCGCCGCGCCTGCCCTGCTAGAGAAAGGTTTCCACCACGTCCACATCTCCGTCGGCAACACCTTCGGCAGCCCGGACGCCGTTAAGCATTTCAACGCCTTCTACGAGGCACTCACCGCGCGCGGATTGGCCAAGAAGGCCGTGCTCATCGGCATCAGCCGCGGAGGGCTCTATGCCTATCGCTTTGCGTCGGAACACCCGGAGCGAGTCTCCATGATCTACGGCGACGCCGCGGTCTGCGACTTCAAGAGCTGGCCCGGTGGAAAGGGAACCGGCAAAGGCAGCGCCGGCGACTGGGCCTCGCTGATCAAGCTCTACGGCTTCAAGGACGAGGCCGATGCACTCGCCTACCGGGGCAACCCCATCGACACACTTGCCCCGCTCGCCAAGGCAAAGGTGGCCCTTATCCATGTCGTGGGAGATGCGGACGACGTCGTGCCTCCAGCGGAGAACACGGCGATCATCGAGACCCGTTACCGCGCCCTCGGCGGCGTAGTGGAGGTAATCCACAAGCCCGGCGTCGGCCATCATCCTCACGGTCTTGATGACCCCGCACCCGTCGTGAGGTTCATCCTCGACCACACGGCGGTGAAGTAGTTCCTGCTCGACCCGGCGGGCGCGTTTCCAGTTTTATCTGCGAAATTTCCGGCAACGGACGCACCCGCTGAACAATCCGCATGAAAGCCAACGACCCGATCCTCGTTCAATCCATCGTCCGTCTTACGGCAACCCTCGCGGCACTCGCGACCCTCGGCCAAGCGGACGCCGCGCCGGTTCCGGCCAAGGTGACCTTCACCGAGCATGTCGCGCCGCTCCTGTTCGAGAACTGCAGCCGTTGCCATCGCCCGGGCGAGGTGGCGCCGTTCTCCCTGCTGAGCCTCGAGGACGCGAAGAAGCGGGGGAAACAGATCGTCGAAGTCACCGGAACGCGGTTCATGCCGCCTTGGCACGCGGACCACGGCCATGTCGAATACAGCAACGAACGCCGCCTGACGGATGACCAGATCGCGCTGTTGGCCGCATGGCACAAGCAGGGGATGCCGGAAGGGAATCGCGCCAAGTTGCCGGCGCTTCCCAAGTTCACCGATGGCTGGCAGCTCGGAAAACCGGACCTCATCGTGAAGATGCCCGAGCCGTTCGAGGTCAGCGCCGAAGGCCGTGACATCTACTGGAACTTCGTCCTGCCCTTGAACCTGCCCGAGGACAAGTGGGTCCGCGCCGTCGAATTCCGCCCGTCGGCGCGGAAGGTCGTCCACCACGCGCTCTACTATCTCGATACCAAGGGACAGGCCCGGAAGTTCGACGAACTCGATCCCAAAACCGGCTACGACGGGATGAGGCGTTCCAACGGCGAGTTCGAGTCGCTCGGCGGCTGGGCCGTCGGCGGCGAACCGTTGATGCTACCGCCGGAGCTCGCCTGGCGCTTCCCGACCAACAGCGACCTCGTGCTGCAAACCCACTTCCACCCGAGCGGCAAGATCGAGCACGAGACGTCGACGGTCGGGATCTACTTCGCGACGAAACCGCCCTCACGCAAGTTCACCACGCTCCAGCTTCCGCCGCTCTTCGGCAGGTTGAGCGGGTTGAACATCCCCGCCGGGGCCACCAACTACACGCTCAAGGACTCCTTCGTCACGCCCATCGACATGGAGGCGTTCTCCGTCACCCCGCACGCGCACTATCTCGCGCGGACTTTTCTCCTCACCGCCACCCTGCCCGATGGCAAGAAACAGACGCTCCTCAAGATCTCCAACTGGGATTTCAACTGGCAGGAGGACTGCGCCTTCAAGGACCGGATCCGGCTTCCGAAAGGCACGCTCATCGAGTCCACGATCACCTACGACAACTCGGCCGGGAATCCCAACAACCCGTCCCAGCCGCCAAAGCCCGTCAGATGGGGACCCATGACGACGGATGAGATGGGGGCGATCACCCTGAGCGTCATCCCCGCCCGCGATGAGCAACTGGCGGAGCTCCACCAGTCCAAGCGCAACCACACCATCGACCTGTTCATCGATCGCGCACAGGAGGACACCCGCCGTCGCGAGCAGATCCAGCCGATGCTCGCCATGTTCGACAAGAACAAGAACGGCAAGCTCGACACAGAAGAACGTCCCGCCTTGCGTGGTTTCCTGGAAATGAGCGGAATGCTCAAGGGCCTCGACGACGGATTCTGAGGCGGCGAACCCCGTCCCCCGCCCTCTACTTGCGGAGGACCACGTCCTTGGCCCCGGGGAAGTCGGCGGGGACCTTCTGGGTCACCGCTCCGGTCGCGGCCCACTCCGCCCCGCGTTGGAAGGTCACGATGAACCCGACGCAATGCTGGGCTTCGTGCTGATTCGCACCGGCATGGCCGAGAGCAGTGTGGAAGACCCGGCCACGTCCAAACGGAATGGTCATCAACATGGGTTCATGGCGGCCGGTTCCGCTCTTCTGCGGATCCGCGAACGAGGTGGCGAGCACCGTGATGTTCTCGGCGGGACCGCGCAGACGATCGTAAAGCTCGTCCTTGGCATGCATCCATTTTTCGGGAAGACCGGCCATGATGGGATGCTTCGGTTCGCGGGTCTCGACGAGGAACGGATGCTGGGGTCCATGGCTGCCGCCACGTCCGGGCGCGAGGTCCTTGACGACCTTGGCCGCCTTCTCCTCCCAGTAGACATACGGGCCCGACTTCTCGTTGCGGCCGCCCCATCCGCCGACGCCGATCATCTGGTTGTAGGCGGACCATTCCGGAAAGGAGTTGTTCGCCGCGTGCACGCTGACGAAACCGCCGCCGCCACGGACAAACTCCTCGAACGCCTCTTGG
>JAYUUX010000479.1:0-3456 GCA_043754645.1 Verrucomicrobiales bacterium
GTCCTCGAGCGCCGCAAGATCGACTTCTCCGTCCGGGAGCTCGGAGAGTTTCTGCGACGCATGCCAGCGCTTCTCCCGGATGTAGTCGGAGACCAGCTCTTCGAACCGGAGGACGACATCGAAATCCCCCTGGCCGGCGATCACCCCGAAACTGTCACGCAGCCGCCGTTCGAGCGAAAACTTCTCCGGCTTCTTGAACGTCTCGCCGCCGGCCTCGACTCCGACGATTCGGGCCGGAGCGAACGTGCGGATGTCCTTCCGCAGATGGCACCAGGCGAAGAGGAACCATTCGCCGTTGATGTTGGCCAACTGGTAGGGATCAACCACCCGAAGCTCGGTCGCCTTGCGGCCGGGCTTCCGATACGTCAGCCGCAACGTCTGATGGCCGGCCGTCGCCCGGGCGAGTTTGTCGAACACGCCGAGGTCGAGGATCGGTTCAGCGCTGGTGCGGAAGGAGATCGTCTGCTCCCACTCGGAGAAGTTGATCGAGATGTTTTCCGGCAACGAGGCCGCCAGCTTCTTGAAGGCGGCCGACAGCGGCTTCTCGAAATTTGTCCCGCGATATTGCTGGAGCGCCTTCTCCGCGACCAGCAGGGCCAGGAGCTCGCCCTCCGTGATCTGCATCGTCGGGAATGCGCTCACCTCGGAAGTGTAGGCGAAACCCCTGTTGGCGCGGTCGTATTCGAGCGGAAGGTTGAGCCGGTCGCGCATGAACTCGATGTCGCGCAGGACCGTCTTTGGATTCACCTCGAGCTCGCCCGCGAGGTCGGATGCTTTGGGAAACCGTCCCGCCTGAAGGGCCGAGTGGATCTTCATCATCCGCTCCAACGGCGGCCGAGAGAGCGGCATGTCGCGCCGTGCTGTCTTGGATTTCATGGGCGCAGACGATGCCGCCCAACCGGCATTGGGCAATGGAAATGCCGGGCACAGAAAACGCGCGGTCCGTTTCCGGAGCCGCGCGTGTGAAAGGTTTCGGCCGGATCAGCCGAGCTTGGCCAGTAGGTCGAGGTTCGTCTTCTGGCGCTTCATCGCGGCTTGGAGAGTCTCCATGGCTTCGATGGGGTTCAGGTCGACCATCATCCGCCGCAGCTTGCGCACTGGTTCCATCTGGGTGGCGGAGAAAAGCTTCTCCTCCTTGCGCGTGCCGGACTTCGGGATGTCGATCGCGGGATACAGCCGGCGCTCGGCCAGCTTGCGATCCAGGATCAGCTCCATGTTTCCGGTGCCCTTGAACTCCTGGAAGATCAACTCGTCCATGCGGCTCCCGGTGTCGACGAGCGCTGTCGCAATGATCGTCAACGAACCGCCGTGCTCGATCTTGCGAGCCGAGGCGAACATCTTGCGCGGGATTTCCAAGGCGCGGGCATCGACGCCGCCCGTCATGGTCCGGCCGGAACCGCCGTGGACGCTGTTGTAGGCGCGGGCCACGCGGGTCAATGAATCGAGCAGGATGAAAACATCTTTGCCCGCTTCCACCATGCGGCGGCACCGCTCGATCATGAAGCGCGAGAGGCGGACGTGCGTTTCGAGATCCTGATCGTTACTGGAGGCTACGACCTCGGCCTTCACGGACCGCTGGAAGTCGGTGACTTCTTCAGGCCGTTCATCGATGAGCAACACGATGACATGAACCTCGGGATGATTCGTCGTCACGGCATTGGCGATCTGCTTCAGGATCGTGGTCTTGCCCGTGCGCGGCGGAGCGACAATGAGGCCGCGGGTGCCTTTGCCGATCGGGGTGACGAGGTCGATGATGCGGGTTTCGAGCTGGTCGGGGGCGACCTCGAGGTTGATCTTCTCGATGGGGTCGATCGACGTGAGGCTCTCGAAGCGTGTGGCCTTCACGTAGTCGCTGAAGACCATGCCGTTCACCATTTCCACCGACCGGAGCTGGGGACTGGTGCCGCGGTGCGGAGGCTGGGTCAGTCCGGTGATGTGGGCGCCTTCACGGAGGAAGTTGCGCTTGATCGTGTCGGGAGTGACAAAAACGTCCGACGGCTTGGGGGAAAAATGCTGATCGGGAGTGCGCAGGAATCCGAATCCCTTGTCCGAGATTTCGAGATATCCCGAGCCCATCACCGCCGGCCCCGGAGGTTGGGACTGGTTCTGCGGCTGGCCCCCGTTGCCCTGACCATGGCCATGATTCTGATGCTGCGGACGACCGTGCGCGTGTTGTGGCGCGTTACTCATATATGTCTGTGCGTTCAATGGCCCGACACGAAAAGAAAGGTCCAAAAACCCACGGAAGTGGTGGAACTGGTGAAAGCCCGTCGGGACTTGGGAGCTGTGAGATAAACCTACACCCGACTTGGCAGACCTACTGAACGCCGAATAGGTAAACGCGGCCCGGGCAATCCGCAATCCCTATTTTGAAACAATCCGGCGACCATCGGACCGGTTCACGGGACTGGCGCTCCCATTAGCAGAACGCGGTGGAACACCCGGAGCCGCACGTCACCCTGGCCTCCAATTTTCACATCGTTCGAAATGAGGGCTTCGCGTTTTCCGTTTCAAAGAATGCACAGACTTACGAAGCCACGCCCTCGGCTCCGCCTCGTCGCAGCTCTGACGGCCACCACTTCTACCGTCGATGTTCGGAACGCTCGGACGAACTCCCGGATCACCGGACTGCCGCGCCGCTGCGCCCAAATCGAAGGCGATGACGCCGCGCCCGATTACAACACCCGGCCATCACGTGGAGCAACGGGGAGGAAAGCCAAGCGGTGCCGGCCCGTGCGGGCATGCAGGCGATCGGCACTTCCACCAACTGCATCGACCTCCGAACGAGCAGGCTCGCTCCCCATGTCATGCGACCTGGGTTGAACGGCCAGTCCCCGAATCTGCCCGCAAACCAGAAGGCGTTCGACCGGATGCCAAGGTCGCCTCCAGTCCCCACGGCGAGGACGCAGAGCGGGCTTGGAACCATCGAAAACTTCGTCGACCGAGTTGCGATGTTCGCCTCGCGCGACGGCTTCGTCTGGACCGGTGCAGCGGAAGCCGAAGTCAAAAAGCAGACGGGCGGAACCGGTTGGTTCCGCCCGTCGCAAACTTCACGGAATGGCGCCGTCGACCAATCAGCCTCCGACCTCTTTGCGGGCCTCTTCGGCCAGAGCCGTCGAGAGGTAACGTTCGCCCGTCGAGCAGGCGATGGTGACGATGATCTTGCCCTTGTTCTCGGGACGCTTCGCAACCTCGATGGCGGCGGCGACGTTCGCGCCGGTCGAGATCCCGACGAGGATGCCCTCTTCCTTTGCCAGCCTTCGCGCCATCGCGAACGCGTCGTCGTTGCTGACCTGGACGCATTCGACGATCTGCGGATTTCCAGCGCTGTCCTTCAGATGGAGATTCTTCGGAACGAAGCCAGCACCCGTTCCCTGGATCTTGTGAGGACCGGGTTTCACCGGCTGGCCGGCGAGCGTCTGCGAGATGACCGGCGAATCCTTCGGCTCGACGGCG
>JAYUUX010000480.1:0-6577 GCA_043754645.1 Verrucomicrobiales bacterium
CCTTCTTGGCCACGAAGCAGGTGTGCTGGTGCAGCCAGCCGGCGAGAGCTATGTCTTCCGGGAACGAGCCGGCTTTGGCCGAAAGATCGGAGAAGACCGTCTGCGCCACGTCGTCCGCGGCATGGCGATGTTCGCCGAGCAGCCGCAGCGCGGCGGAATAGACGAGGTCCGCATGGGTTCGGACGATCTCGGCGAAGGCCCGTTGATCGCCGAACTGGACGAAGCGTTTCAGCAGGGCTTGGGAGGACTGGTTGGCGGTGTTGGGAACCATCGGTGATGCGGTTTCACCAAGTAGAACCCGTCCGCCTTGGAAACCGAACCGGAAATCCGCCGCGCCGAAGCGTGGGCTGCACCGGACGCACCCCGCGCGGCCGTTCGCGGTTCAGGGCACCGCCACCAGCTGGACGCAGTCGATGTGGACGGTGCCGTTGGCTCCCTTGGTCGAAAGGGTGACCGATCCCTGCTTGGCGGCATCGAATTCATAGACGCCGATCGTGTGGAAACCATCGGGACGATTGGTCTTCTCGCGTTGGTTGAGCGTGACCGTCTTCAGGCCGGCCGACGATTCGATGACGCACGGCGTCTGGCTCGAACGGTTCGCATGCGGCGTCCATGCGATGCGAACTTCGTAACGGCCGCTCTTGGGAACAGTGAACTCGAAACGGGCCGAAGCGTTTTCGGCCGGGCCGGCATAGAGGTAGTGGCGGCCGACGAAGGGCTTGAGGTTTTCGCCCGGCGTCCATTTGCCGGTCAACTTGGCCTGGTGATCGTCGACGACGACGCCTTCGATCTCGGTGACGTTGCGGAACTCGCCCAAGGGAAGGGGGGACGTCCCCGGAGGAACCGCGAGGGGCCCGTCGAGGCTATCGCGCCGCGCCGCGCCGGGTTGGTGCATGAGTTCCTTGAGCTGGTCGAGGTGCTTCTCGTAGACGCCGCGGGGCGAGGTCTTCTGCGTGACGCAGATGTAGGCGGCCTTGCCGACGACTTCGCCCATCATGCCGCAGGTCCGCATGACGCGGATCGTGCCGAGCGCCCCGTGGTCCACGCTGATGCAGCGGCCAGCCATGAAGAGATTGGCCACGTTGGTCGAGTAGAAGGAACGGTAGGGGATCGGATACCCGTTTCTCCGGTCGACTCCGGCCCCGAACTCCGCGCGGGAGATGAACGGATTATCCGGGAACTTGGCGGCGTATTGCTCCTTGGGATAATGCAGGTCGATGTCCCATGTCGTCGGCACGCAGCCGTCGGGGAAGGCCACCCTGTTCGTGATGTCCGCGCGCGTGAGGATCACGTCGCCGGTCAGGAGGCGGCTTTCACGCGTGCCGCCGATGGCCGCGACCCAGGCGAGCTTGGCCTTGGCATACTGGTCCTTCTTCGGGCCGGTCTTCATCGAGTTGAAGGCCCCGAAGACGGCGCGGAGGTTCCAATCGCGGACGTGCTCGAGTTCGGTCAGCGGATGTTTGTTGAAGCCGCCTTCCCAGAACCACTCGCCCTTGTGGAAGACGACCGAGCCTTCCGCCTCGTCCCATTTCCACATGTTGCTCATGCCCATGTGGCCTTCCTCCTCCATCGTGAACTTCGCGCCGGCGAGAGCGCCGATTGAGCCGTGCCCGGTGCAGTCAACGAAGAGCTTTCCGCGGAATCGCTTCTCCGCTCCGGTGCGGGTATCGAGGACGAGCACGCTTCGGATCTTGGACGGATCGGCCACGTCTTTGTCCGCGCCGATGACGTGGCTGTTGAGGAAGAGGGAGATGTTCTTCTCGGCCCGCACGAGAGCCTCCTTCTTGGCGTCGCCGAACTCCTCTTCAAGACCGGGCGAATTGATTGCGCGATCGGAGAACTCGTCCACGATCTCGCCGAGGCGCGGATAGAGCCCGCGCCGGGTTCCACCCTGGGCCCAGACCTGGATCTCGCTGGAGCCGTTACCGCCGAGCACGGGCCGGTTCTGGATCAAGGCCACCTTCAATCCCTGCCGCGCCGCCGAGATCGCCGTGCCCAAACCCGAGTAGCCGCCGCCGCACACGACGAGATCGAACTCTTCTGTCTCTGGCGGAACCGTCGGCAAACCAAGGAGAGCCTTGCGGTCGACGCGGGTCTCGGGTGGTTTGCCGGTCTTTTCGTTGGTGAAGAAGAGCGCGTCGCAACGGCCGTCGAAGCCGGTCAGGTCGCGCAGGGCGATGGTGTGCGTGCCCGCGCTGGGGATCTCCACCGTGCCGCCGGATTCCCAGAACCACTCCGCGCCCGTCGTGCCGAAGGTGTGGGGCAGGGGCTTGCCGTCGAGGACGACCTGGAACTTGCCCGGCGCTCCCGGAGCCTTCCAATGCGCCACCCAGTCCTTCGTGCGCGCGTAGATCCGGTAGGTGCCGGCCTCGGGGAAGGCGACCTTCGTCTCCGCGTCCTTCACCGGCCGCCCCATGCCGTGGGCCAGCAGGTAGGGCGAGCCCATGATCTCGATGAACTGGGTGTCGAGCGTCCAACCGCCGGCCGAGGCGAAGGATTCGGCTTCGACGAAGACATTGGCGGCATTTGACTGGAATGCAGCCGCGCCAAGGAGAGCAGCGGCGGCGAAAGAACGAAGTGAGGCGTTCATGGGTTTGTGGCTATCGGAAATCTGTCAGCAAGATCGTCGTGTGGGAAGGCGTCTTCGGCTCCCAGCGGGTTAGGTTTTCAGACCATCACGACCGTCAGCTTCTTCGGGCCGTGCGCGCCGAGTACGAGAATGCGCTCGATGTCGCCCGTGCGGCTGGGGCCGGTGACGAGCGAGATCATGCTGGGGTAGTCAGCGCCGTAGCGCTTTTGGATCAACTCGAAGGCGGCGGGGAGATCGGGCACAAGCTGATCGCGGCGGGCGATGACGAGATGATGCGGCGGCAGGACGGACAAGGCGCGTCCGCCGGAGCTGCGCGAGGTGACGACGAGCGTTCCGGTCTGGGCCACGAGGGCGTCGCAGGTGGTGATGCCGACGTCGCAACGCTCCAGCGTGTGGACGTCGTATCCGCCGTCGACCATCAAGGTGGGCAGGCCCAGCGCCTGGACGGCGGCGTCGGTCAGTTCGCTCCGGTGGGCGGCGGCTTGCTTCCAGCCTTCGCGTTGGCGGAGGTCTCCGAGGATCTTTGGCAGGTCGGCCAAGGACTCCGCGACGATGAACTCGGTCTTGAGATCGTCGGAGCAGGCGCGGAACTGGGCGACCTGATCTTCAAACGTCTCGCCGACCTTGGGCAGCCATTCGCGGGCGTTGGTGGCGGCGGGACGCGGCGCGAACTGGATCGGGTGACCGGCCAGATGATGCGTCTCCGGTCCGTGCTCGCCGGGCGGCGGCGCGGAAATGGTCAGGGCTTCGCGGATGCGGCCGAGAATTTTTTCGCGTTCAGTCATGGGAAAGAGGGTTAACCACAGATGGACACGGATTCACATAGATGGGGAAGAAGCGCCGGAGGCGCGAAAGAGAGTAGCCCACAGCGTGAGCTGTGGGATCCGTATTCAAGATGGTCCAAGCCCCGGCAGGGGCGAAAGAGGGGCGTTCTGCCGCCCCTGCCGGGGCTCGATTTACGGGAACGCTCAACCCACAGCTCACGCTGTGGGCTACTGTCTGACGCCGCGCTGCGGCTGGGAAACCTTGAGGGGAAGGCACGGTTTCGGAGGCTCATTTGTTCGGAAAGAACGGCTGGTTGAACTGGCTCCGTCGCCGACCATTGCGCCGCCTGTCAGCCGAGTAGGCGAGGGGAATCCGAAACAAGCAGATTATTCCGGCAACGATCAGCAGCGGGATTCCACCGAACGTCAAACAGACCACTGCATCCGTTCCGTTGAAGAACTCCGACACTGAATACAGGAGCGCTAAAAAAGCCGGCATCGGTGAGCCGATATGAGCTCCCTTGAATGGAACGATCGTCGGCGTGAACGCGATGGCCATTGCCAGCGCCCTCAAAGCCTCGCGTAGCCAGATGGATTTCAAGCGCTTGGTCGTCCGCCAGACGAGCCAGAGCAGCCCAATTCCCAGAAGGAAGAGTCCGATCAGGGCTAACAGGAAAAATGCCATAGCATGCTTGTTGGTGCGTATTGGGATTGAAGATCGGTTTGATACCTTTTCCAGCCACCAATTCTTCGCCGGTCACTGCCGGTTCTTCCAATACTCCTTGAACGTCGTCTCGGCGATGGGCGGGAGGTCGCGGGTTTTGGTCCAGGCTTTGGCGGGATCGAGGAAGGTTCCCATGACCAAACGGTGCAGTGGTCCGAACCAGCGGGCGACGCTCTTGCCGGCTCCGTAAAGGCCGGGGCTGTTCATAGCCCAGGCGAAGAGTTTGAAGATCACCTTCTCCTGCGGATCGGCGTCCTTCTGGACGGAGTTGCGGCGGTTTTGCAGGAGGTGGTGGTGGAGGTTGATCTTCACCGGGCAGGCCTCGGTGCAGGCACCGCAGAGGGACGAGGAGTAGGAGAGGTGTTTCCAGTTCTGCAATCCGCGCAGATGCGGCGTGATGACGGAGCCGATGGGGCCGCTGTAGGTGGTGCCGTAGGTGTGGCCGCCGACGTTCTTGAAAATGGGGCAGACGTTGAGGCACGCACCGCAGCGGATGCAGTGCAGGGCGTCGCGCTGCTCGGGGTCGGCGAGGAGTTCGGTGCGACGGTTGTCGAGCAGGACGACGTGGTATTCCTCGGGGCCGTCGGATTCACCGGGCTGGCGCGGGCCGCCATACAGCGTGTTGTAGCAGGTGATCGGCTGGCCAGCGCCGGCGGTGGCGAGCATGGGCAGGAAGAGCGCGAGATCGGCCAAACGCGGCAGGACCTTCTCGATGCCGAGCAGCGAGATCATGGTCTTGGGCAGCGCGGAGGTGAGGCGGGCGTTGCCCTCGTTTTCCGTGATGGAAACCATACCGGTCTCGGCGATGGCGAAGTTGGCCCCGGTGATGCCGACGTCGGCGGTGATGTATTTCTCCCGCAGGGCCTGGCGGGCGATCATCGTCAATTCCTCGGGGCTGTCGGTCTTGGCGCTGCCGAGGTGTTTCTCGAAAAGGTCGCTGATGTCGTGCCGCGTGAGGTGCATCGCCGGGAAGACGATGTGGTAGGGCGGCTCCTGGCGGAGTTGGACGATGTATTCGCCGAGGTCCGATTCGACGACCTCGAAGCCGGCCTTCTCCATCGCGGCATTGAGGTGGATCTCCTCCGCGGTCATCGCCTTGGACTTGATGATGCACTTCGCGTTCTTGGCCTGGATGATGCCGAGAATGATCTCGCGGGCCTGGGCGGCGGTGGTGGCCCAATGGACCTTGGTGCCGCGCGCCTCCAGCTTGTCGGCGAAGCTGACGAGATGTTCGTCGAGATGGTTGATGGCGTCCCACTTGGTCTCGGCGGCGACCTGGCGGGCCTCGCTCCAGCTCTGGAAGGCGCCCTTGCGTTTGTCGCGGGCGACCTCGTATTTGCCGAGCGCGGTCTGGATGAGTTTCCGGTGGCGGAGATCCCCGGCGACCTTGGTGGCTTGGGTTTTGAACTCTTGGACTTCGGTGGTCATGGGAGAAAGGTGGCTGATCCCGGATGCCTGATTCCGGATGCCGGATGGTGGCGAGAGGAAGCGAAGGATGAAAGCGGGGCGGTCATTTCGGGCTTTGGTGGTTTCGTTCTACGGCGGTGATGAAGCGGTTGATCTTGCGGGCCTCGCTCCAGCTCTGGAACGCGCCCTTGCGTTTGTCGCGGGCGACCTCGTATTTGCCGAGCGCGGTCTGGATGAGTTTCCGGTGGCGGAGGTCCCCGGCGACCTTGGTGGCCTGGTTTTTGAACTCTTGGACTTCGGTGGTCATGGGTTCATCACGTTCACTTGGCTGAATCCTTTGTGCGGTCAATCAAGCGGCCGATTTGTCGAATGACCGCCGCAAGCGAGTAGCCCCAAAGGAAGGAGTTTGGGATCATCAGAAGAAGATAAAGGATATAGCGGTCGCGGCCTGGGTGGGTGACCGAACCAATCCCGCTCAACCAGCCCAAGGGCAGCGAGAGTATGAAGATCGTATTTTCACGCGATTCCTTCAGATCGGCCCCAATGCGCGTTGATCCGACATGACCAATGGCAACCAGGCCCGTAACAAGAAAGGCGAAGCAGCAGGTTAGAATTTCTCCGAGACCGAGCTTCATTTGCTGTTTAGGATTTCAGCGAGGTGAATCGTTTTCAACCCGCTGCCTTGTTTCGTCAGCAGCCCCTGCACCTGCATCAGGCAACTGGAGTCATTCGACACGATGTAGTCGGCGCCGGTTTCGGCGGCGGAGGCGCATTTCACTTCGCCCATGGCAGTGGAGATCATCGGGAACTTGGCGGCGATGGTGCCGCCGAAGCCGCAGCAGGTTTCCGCCTCCTTCATCTCGATGAGTTCGAGGCCGCGCACCTTGCCGAGAAGTTGACGGGCGCCTTTCTTGAGCCCGAGTTCGCGCAGGCCATGGCAGCCGTCGTGGATGGTGACCTTGTGCGGGAAGGTGGCACCCAAGTCGGTCACACCCAGCTTGGTGACGAGGAAGTCGGAGAACTCGTAGCACTTCGCCGAGAGTTCCTTGGCGGCGTCGGCATGCGGGGTGTTGGCGAAGAGTTCCGGGTAAA
>JAYUUX010000481.1:0-3207 GCA_043754645.1 Verrucomicrobiales bacterium
GAACATGGCGTCGTTCAAGGAGCCGCCGCCTTCGCAGAGGAGCCGTTTCACTTTCCACTTCGTCCGAAGCCAGCGCAGGGCGGCGGTGAGATCCAGTTCATCGTTGCCGGCGCTGAAGACCTCGTCGCCCACTAAGCGGAGCTTCTTGAGCCTGGCCGTAGTGATTCCTTCACGGGTCAAGATGACCAGCGGGGAACGATGGTCCCGGAAGACAGCCGCCTTGGGGCTGACGCTGCCGCTGCCGGAGACGATGACCCGGAGGTTGAACTCGTCCAAACCACGACGCTTCCGGAGACGCCGCCACTTGTCGGAACCGGGGCCCATGGTGATCGCATTCAGGTCGACGGTTCGTGCGCCATTCATGACCGCATCCACGCTGGAGCGGAGACGGCAGAGATTTTCCTCGTCGGCCGGGCTGCCGAAGGACGAGACGACGCGGTTCGCCGTGGCCGTCTTGCCGTCGGTGGTCATGGCCATGTTGACCAGCACGTAGGGACGCCACGCGGGCGCGCGGTGGAGCGGGTTCATGCGAGGAACATGGCATCTCCGTAGCTGAAGAACCGGTAACGCTCGCGCACCGCCTCCGCGTAGGCCGCGACGACCCGGTCGCGCCCGGCTACGGCTCCGCCTTGATCGGCGAACGCGCTCACGAGCATCAGCAGGGTGGACTTGGGCAAATGGAAGTTCGTCACCAGCGCATCGACACATCGGAAGCGATACGGCGGATGGATGAAGATGCTTGTGCGGCCGGCTCCGGCGGTTACGGCACCGGTGGGCGAATGGGCCGCGCTGGATTCCAGCACGCGCACGCTCGTTGTTCCCACCGCGATCACGCGGCCTCCTTCGGCTTTCGTTGAGGCGATGGCGGACGCGGTGGTGTCGCTGACCGAGAACCGTTCCTCGTGCATGCGGTGGTCGGCGAGGTCGTCCGCCTTGACCGGTGCGAACGTCCCGATGCCGACATGCAATGTGACGAAGGCCGTTTGGATCCCCGCCGATCGGACCCGCGCGAGTAGTTCGGGCGTGAAGTGAAGTCCGGCCGTGGGCGCGGCGATTGAGCCGGCCTGCTGGGCGTAGATCGTCTGGTAACGTTCCTTGTCGGTCGCGCTGCTCGCACCGGCGGCGCGTTCGATGTAGGGCGGCAACGGGATCTCTCCGCAGGTCTCGGCCAGTTCGAGGATGTCTTGGTGCCCATGCACCCTCACACGTCGATGGCCTTCGGCGTTGACGTCCGTCACTTCGATGAACGCGCCGTTCGGTTGGCCGGCGAGGTCGAGGAGTTCGACGCGTTTGCCGACGTGCGCGCGCTTTCCAGGCCGCATCATCGTCCACCAGTCGTTCCTCCCCATCTCATCGCAGAGGAGAACCTCGAACTTGCCGCCCGTGACCGGATCGCGGCCGCGAAGCCGGGCCGGGAACACTTTGGAATCGTTCATCACCAGCAGGTCGCCCGGACGAAGGTAACCGAGGATGTCCGTGAAGCGCCGGTGGTCGATCTGTCCGCTCTCGCGATGCAGCACGAGCAGCCGCGACTGATCCCGCTCCGCCGTCGGGTGCTGTGCGATCAATTCCTCCGGAAGCTGATAGTCGAAATCGCTCGTTCGCATTTGCAGGCAGGTGGAGCGAGCCGCGCTGCGACCGGCTGACCAGCCGCGCCGCGGCCAGGCCCACTTGGTCAGCGGGCCATCAGCTCTTCGATCTCGTCGACTTCGACGGGCACGCCTTCCATCAGGTTGATCTGGCCGTCGGCGGTGATGACGACGTCGTCCTCAAGCCGGACGGCGAAGCCCTCTTCCGGAATGTAGATGCCCGGTTCCACCGTCATGACCCAGCCGGGCTGCATCGGCTGTCCGACGAGCTGGACGTCGTGGACGTCGAGGCCGAGCGGGTGGCCGACGCCGTGCATGAAATACTTTTTCAAGGCCGGCTTGTCGGGGTCCTGCTTCTTGATGTCGCGTGTCTTGATCAGCCCGAGGCCGAGGAGTTCCTCCTGCATCATGAGCTCCGCTTCCTTCTGCCAATCCTTCGGCAGCTTGCCGGGCGTCAGGTTCTTCGTGCAGCCGCGCATCACCCGTAGGACGGCGTTGTAGATCTGTTTTTGGCGACGGGTGAACTTGCCGTTGACCGGGATCGTGCGGGTCAGGTCCGCGTTGTAGTTCGCGTAGCTGGCGGCGACGTCGAGCAGGAGAAGGTCGCCGTTTTTGCAGGGAAGGTTGTTGTCGATGTAATGGAGGACGTTCGCGTTCATTCCCGAAGCGATGATCGGGGCGTAGGCGAAACGGCCGCGGCGACGGATGAACTCGTGGGCGAACTCCGCCTCGACTTCGCGTTCGTTGACGCCGGGTTTGACGAAGCGCGCGACGCGTTCGAAGCCTGCGTTGGTCGACGCGACGGCCTGCTTGATCAGGTCGAGTTCCAGGTCCGACTTCACGGGACGAAGGCCGTAGAGCAGGCGGGCGAGGCGGTGATAGCGATGGAGCGGCCAGGTCTTCTGCGTGTCGCGGATGAAACGGTCGTCGCGCGAGTCGTGTTCCAGCACGGCGCGGCGATGTTCGTTGGCGTTGAGGTAGACGTTCTCCACCTCGCACATGAGCATCCGATGAATCGTGGGAAACTCCGAAAGCCACTTCACGTTCTTGATGCCGCTGGCCGTCTGCGCTTCCTGCTTGGTGAGCTTGTGGCCTTCCCAGCGCGCGATGTGGTCGTTGGTTTCGCGCAGGAAAAGGATCTCGCGCATCTTCTCGTCGTGCGCGTCGGGCGCGAGCAACAGGATGCTTTCCTCCTGCTCCACGCCGCTGAGGTAGAAGAGGTCCGAGTTCGGGTAGAACGGCCCCGTGCCGTCCGAATTGGTCGTGACGAGGTCGTTGGCGTTCACGACGGCCAGCGAGTTCGGCAGGAGCAGTTTGGTCAGCCGCTCGCGGTTTTGGACGAAGAGTTTGGAATCGATCGGCGCGTGTCTCATGCGGATAAGGTTGGGAAAAACTGGCAGGCGAATGGCAGGAGTGCAACGCCGCGGAACGGGCACTAACGGTCGATGCGCTAGGGAGTGTCTTCAAACCGCGGAGCCGTCTGTTTATAGCCAGCCGACGCACAATGAATCCCCAAGCTCCGTAGGAGCGACCTAGTCGGGCCGCTCCTACGGAGCTTGGAGGATCGAGAGACGATGCGGTGGCTATAAACAGGCCGGCCCGACGGGCCTTTGCTGTC
>JAYUUX010000482.1:0-4009 GCA_043754645.1 Verrucomicrobiales bacterium
CTCCAAGCTTTGAAACGCGACCACCTCCTGCGATGAGCTCGTAGGAGGTGGTGCTTCGGGCCTGGGCGGGTCAATTCTTGTCGGCGGCCGGCGGACGAGTGCCGCGGGGAGCCTGGTCGCCTTCGGGGCGGGGACCACGGGGTCCGCCTTCAGGGCTGCCTTCAGGACGGGGTCCGCGACGGCCTTCACCGGCGGCGCCTTCCTGGCCACCGGGACCACGGCCCATGCGGTTGCCGATCTCTTCCTGGGTGATCTTTCCGTCGCCGTTCTTGTCGAGTTTCCTGAGGTGCGCGGTTGCCTGCGAGATCTCGGTGGCGTCGATCACGCCGTCGTTGTTCGCATCGAGCGCGCTGAAGAGCGGCGAAATCATCGGGCGATTGGCCTGGCCTTCGGGGCGGCGTTGGCCTTCCGGTCCGCCTTCGGGGCGTTGGCCGCCACGGCGTTCATTTCCCTGGCCACCCTGCGGTCCGCCTTGGGGACGGTCGGGCTTGGGGCCGTCCTGCGCGACGGCGGTGAGGGTGGCGGCGCTGAGAGCGGCGACCGCGAGGAGAGTGTTCAGTGTTTTCATTTTGGTCCTGTGATCTGGTTGCGTTGTTCGCCGGCGGTTGGTCGATCCGGCTTCTGTTATGAGCAGACGTTGGCCGGGTAAAGGAAGTGTTTGCCGGCAGGGAAGAATTGTTAAGAGCCGGTAAATTTGGAGGAGTTCCTCAGTTGCTCCGCGTAGCGTCCGACTCATAAAGCCGATGACTCCGACCGCCACTCATCCACCGCACGACGCGTCCGTCCGCCGGATCCTGGTGATCGACGACGACAAGAAGCTGTGCCGCCTGATCCGTGATTACCTGACGCCGCTGGGCTACGAGGTCAGCGCCGTCCACACCGGTCCTGAAGGGGTGGCGACCGCGATCGGGACCGACTGGAGCGCCATCCTTCTCGACGTCATGCTGCCGGGTCTCGACGGCTTCGAGGTGTTGAAGGAGATCCGCAAGAAGAGCGACGTGCCCGTCCTCATGCTCACGGCCCGGGGCGATGAATCGGACCGGATCGTCGGCCTCGAGATCGGCGCCGACGACTATCTGCCGAAGACGTTCTCCACCCGCGAACTTCTCGCGCGTCTTCGCGCCGTCACCCGCCGCACCGTGCGGACCGCGCCGGCCGATGATGCGGATGCCGAGCTCGTCGTGGGTCCGCTCCGCGTCGTTCCGTCGTCGCGCAAGGCGGTGCTCGGCGATGAGCCGCTCGTGCTGACGCCCGTCGAATACGACCTGCTGGAGGCGTTGGCCCGCGGCCGTGGCCGGGTGAAGACGCGCGAGGCGTTGCTCGATGAGATCCGCGACCGCAACTACGACGTCTTCGACCGCTCCATCGACGTCCATATCTCGGCCCTGCGGAAGAAGCTCGGCGATGATCCGAAGAATCCGCGCTTCATCCGGACGTTGCGCAGCGCGGGCTACATGCTCATCAACCCGGACGCCGAATGAAGATTCTCCGCCTTCCGCTTGGCGCCAAGATCCTCGGCTGGTTCTTCCTGAATCTCGTCCTGCTGGGCGTCGTCGCGTGGGTGCTCCTGCGGTCCGAGCTTCGGCCCGACGCATGGATCTCGATCCTCGCGGGCGAGCGGTCGACGCGTCTCGCCGAAACCGTGATCCGCGAAGTGCAGACCACGAGCCGGCGGGAGTGGAACACCGTCCTCGAGCGGTTCAGCGAGATCAACGGCGTGACCCTCGTGCTGATCCGCGATGACGGCGGGCACATCGCGGGCCCCAAAATCACGATCCCCGATGCCGTGCAGGAACGCCTTCGTTCCCGAGGGCAGTTGCCGGGCGGTGAGGGGTCGGGAACGGGTCCGAGGCCGGAAAGCGGTCCACCGGATCGTCGGCCGGAGAATGGCGGGCCCGGTGGCGAGGGTCCGCGTGGCCCGAGGCCGCCGGCGTCCGAGGGTGGTCCTCCGCGCGGACAACCCCCGCCGCGACTCTTCGTCCAGTCGCACGACCCGGAACGCTACTGGATGGTCTTCGGCGGCATGGTCCCCGAACCCGGCGGACGTCGGATGGTTCCGGCGCGGCTCGCCCTCATCTCGGACACGTTCACCGCCGGCGGACTATTCTTCGATCCCACGCCTTGGATCTGGGGTGCGGCGGGCGTCATCGCCGTATCGGTTCTCTGGTGGCTGCCATTCATCCATCGCATGACGCGCAGTCTCGGCCGTTTGACCAAGGCCACGGAGCAGATCGCGGACGGCAAGTTCGACGTCGATCTCGGGCAGCAGGGGGGCGACGAGATCGGCCGCCTGGGAACCGCCGTCGGCCAGATGGCCGGGAAGCTCGATGGATTTGTCACCGGCCAGAAACGGTTCCTCGGCGACATTTCCCATGAACTCTGCGCGCCGATCGCCCGTCTCCAGATGGCCGTCGGCGTCCTCGAAATGAGGGCGGACGAACGGCAACGGGACTACGTCGAGGACATCAAGGAGGAGATCCAGGAAATGTCGGGCCTGGTGAATGAACTCCTCTCGTTCTCCAAGGCCGGGCTCCGCTCGAAGGAACTTCCCCTGGATCATGTCGAGCTGCGTCCGCTGATCGAGCGGGTCATTGAACGCGAGAACACTTCCGGGGCCGACGTGCGCATGGAGGTTCCCGAAACGCTGGCCGCGATGGCCGAGCCGAGCCTACTGGCGCGGGCCGTGGGCAATCTCGTCCGCAACGCGGTCCGCTACGCGGGCACGGACGGGCCGATCATTGTGGTCGCGTTGGAGACCGGCGAAGGTGTCGAGATCCGGGTCGAGGACAACGGCGCGGGCGTGCCCGCTGAATACCTCGAGAAGATCTTCGAGCCGTTCTTCCGCATCGATCCGTCGCGCAACCGCGAGACCGGCGGGACCGGATTGGGCATGGCCATTGTCCGTTCGTGCGTCACGTCGTTCGGCGGAACGGTCCGCGCGCAGAACCGCGATCCCAAGGGGCTCGAAGTGACGATCACCTTGAAGCCTGCCCAGGCGGAGCAGGAGTGACGGCGCGCGCCTATCGCGTCGGGATCTCGTTGAGCCAGTAATAGGCCGCCGTGTGGAGCAGGGGTTGGCTCTTCGCGGATTTCACTCCGGGCGCCTTCAATTCGTGCAGGTGGCCGGGAGTCAGTTTCACCTTCAGCCGGACACTCTTGCCATCGGCTCCGACCGTGGCGGATTCGATCGGCGGTTTCTCCCGGTCCACCTCGGGCGAGCCGTAGCCCGACTGGTAGATGTAGGTGTAGTTCTCGAACGTGTAGGAACCCACGGCACCGGCCGTCTTGGCGTCCACCGGTTCGGTGAAGGTCAGCTCAAAGCCGTCGGGCTTGACGTGCATCTCGTGGATCTCGAACGGAGTCTTCCCGCTCCAGACGAGCCGCTGCAGGGCGAAGGGTTTTCCGCCACGCGCACCCCAGCCGCGGTCGGTTCCACCGGCAAAGAGACTGCCGTCGCTGGCGAACTCCAGGCTCAACGTTCCCGAATCAAGTCCTTCACGGAACGGGAAACACGCGCCCTGGTAGACGCCGTTCACCTTCTCGAGATAGACGCGCATCACGGTGCTCCAAGTCTGGTCGCCGACGAACATCTGGTTGGCGAACGGACCGAACTTGCCGGCGCTTCCGTCCGTGGCGATGCCCGACGCGCTCTGGCCCATCTTGTTGTAGGGGAATCCCACCGCCGGCGGGACGAACTCCTTCATCTTGGCCCGTTCCGTGGCGATGCGGCTGTTGCTGGATGGAGGCGTGGGCATCGCGCCGAGATTGGTCGCGAGCGAATACCACTTGAAGCCGGACGGATTTCCGACGAAAGCGCCCGGCGCGAGCGGCTTCAGCCAACAGGTGCCGTTCCACGGCCCCTGGTTGTCGGTGTAGAACATGTCGCCCAAGTAGTTCGTGCCGATGCCGCCGGGCGAGCGGATGCCGCTCGTGGTGGGGATGACCTTGCCTTGGGGCGTCACCCGCAGGCCCCAGCCGCGGAACTGGTTTTCGCTGGTGAACGAGCCTG
>JAYUUX010000483.1:0-3238 GCA_043754645.1 Verrucomicrobiales bacterium
CGCGCGAACTCGAGGACGACCTGGCAGGGTTCGAGACATGGAACGAGGCTCTTGGCTTCGACGCCATCGGGCTCCAGGCCGGGCACGGTCCATAGACGGCGCTTGAGACAATGCTCCGAGCGGCAACTCGCCCGGGCCACTTGGGCGGCGCGTTCGTCGGGCAGGATCTGGGTCACGCGATACATGCCGGTCTGGCGATTCGCGAAGTCGCGGTAGTGGGTGACAGGCACCGGTTCGTGGAGCCCGGCAAACCAGTCCGCCACCGCCCCGGGGTAAAGGTGCTGCAGCGCGAGGTCGAGGTCGCCGGGCGATGACACTTCAATACGCCAGCCTCGTTTCAGGGTGGGCGCGGCTTTGAGCGGACGGAACGCGCCGGTTTCGGTGAACTGCGCCAACTGCCGGAGGCCGTTGAGCGGAACCTGCCGCAGCTGTTCCCATCCGACCTGGGCATCGCCGGCGTGGCGAAGGCAAAAGCCGCCGTCGTGCGGTGTGATGAACACCTGCACGAAGACAAGACCGTCCCTCAACGCCTCGACGAGCGCCGTGAGGGCGGGATTGGGCAGCACCGACATGGGGCGGAACTTACCGGCACAAACGGGAATGCAAATGGAAAACCTGATTCTCCCGCGGTCGATCGGGCGGGACTTGCCTCGAAGTCGGCCGCCGCGAAGACTCCCGGCATGACTGATGCCGACGTGATCCAGATCTTCCGGAAATCCGGCGCCCTGCTGGAAGGCCATTTCGTGCTCCGCAGCGGGCTGCACAGCCGGCAGTTCTTCCAATGCGCCCTCGCCCTTCAGCAGATGCCGGATGTGGAGAAGCTCGGCGCCGCGTTGGCCGGCAAGCTCAAGCATCTCGGCGCCACGACCGTGATCGCCCCGGCCATGGGCGGCCTTGTGATCGGCCAGGAAGTCGCGCGTCAACTGGGGCTGCGATTCATCTTCGCGGAAAAAGAGGAGGGCACCCTGGTTCTCCGGCGGAACTTCAAGATCCAACCCGGCGAAACACTCCTCGTGATCGAGGACGTGGTCACAAAAGGCGGCCGCGCCCAAGAGACGATGGCGATCGTGCGCGACAATGGCGGGATCGTCGCCGGAGTCGGGATGGTGGTGGACCGTTCCAACGGAGTCGCACCACTGGGCGTTCCGACGTTCAGCCTGCTGGCCTTGAAGGTGGAGACGTTCGATCCGGCCAACCTTCCCCCCGATCTCGCGGGAACCCCCGCCATCAAGCCCGGCAGCAAGTAGACTTCCGGGGAGACATCCGGAAACGAAGAAGCCCGGTCGTGGGACCGGGCTTCGTGGTAGATCAGTTGGAGGACCGCTTCAGCCCGTGGGCGGAGTCGCGGGGCTGGCGGTGGGCTCTTCGCCCTCGGCATCATCGTCGTCATCAGTGTCGATGACGGGCGGCTTGGGAGGATTCGGGTTCACGGCCACGCGGCCGGAGGAATCGGCGCGGGGATGTTTGGCGCGCTTGTTCTTCGGAAGCGGGCTCATCATCAGCACGATGGTCCGGCCGTTGAGGCGGGGTTCATTGTCCGGATGGCCCCAGGGCTTCGTGTCCTCGATGAACTTCTTGATGACCTCGAAGCCGAATTCCTTGTGGGCCATTTCGCGGCCCTTGAACTTGAGGGCCACCTTGACCTTCATGTCCTCGCACATGAAGTCGACGGCGTGGGCCACCTTGATGGAAAGATCGTGCGGATCGATGCGCGGGGTGAGCTGGACTTCCTTCACCACGTTGGCGGCCTGGTGCTTCTTGGACTCCTTCTCCTTCTTGTTCTGCTCGTATTTGTATTTGCCGTAGTCGACCAGGCGGCAGACGGGGGGGACGGCGTTTGGCGCGATCTCCACGAGGTCGACACCGGCCTGGCGGGCGGCCGTCAGGGCATCGCCCAGCTGCATCACGCCGAGCTGTTTGCCCTCGTCGCCGACGACGCGGACTTCCTTCGCGCGGATCTTTCCGTTGATCCGCGGCCCGTAGTTCTGGGGGTTGCCCCGGGGTTGGTAGGGCCGGTTCAAACGGTCCTCCCCGGACGAGACTGGTTCAAAAAGCCGTTAAACATCGGGCGCCAATATGCTATCAATCGGAAGGCCTATAGCGATTCAGAGGGTCCTGTCGCAAGCCTAATCCCTCCCATCAGATGGTCGTTTGCACGCCCACGACCCGGCTCCCGGCCCGGTGAACAACCCTGCGGAGCAGCCCCTTTACTTGATCCGGAGGCCGTGAGTAACTCGCCCCATGGCTTCTGAGTTCGATCCTGCGGAGTTCGTCGACCGCGATTACCAGTCGGGCGGCACCTCCGTGTCGTCGGCCGGCACCGGTGGTTCCATCCCGGCCGGCCGCGCCGCCGTCAGCCGGGCGCCCAGCCGCGAGGAGGTGGAGGCCAGGATGTCCGAAGCCCAGTCCAAACTGGCTGAACTCAAACGCGCCCAGGACGATCTCGAACGCGAACGCACCCAGCTCGAGGAGTTGCGCCGTCGCCAGAATGAATTCCAGCAGGGCCGCACCGAGACCGAGCAGCAGCTTGTCCGGGGCATCGGCCTGCTCGAAGAGGCCGAGTTCGCCCATCGCCGCGACGCCGAGCAGATGGCGCGCACGCTGCAGGAATTCCGCGAGGCGCTCGCCAAGGTCCAGAGCATCCGCGAAACGGATTGGACCCGTGAGAACTACAACGCCGAACTCACCCGCGGCCTGACGATCATCGAAAGCGCGCGCATGGAGTGGAACGGGGCCCGGTTGAAGTTCCCCGTCTTGGCCGGCGACAAGGCGAAATCCACCGGACCCGACGGCAAGACTTCGGGCGAACAAAGCGGACTGCCCTTCGGCGCCCGCAGCTTCCTCGAACTCGGCCGTATCGGCCTCGCCTTCACCTGGCCGCTGGTGGTCCTGGCGTTCGCCATCTTCCTGATCCTCCTTCTGCGGAAGCCGTGATCCCACCGCTGAAGACATGGGACTGTTCCGACGCAAAGCCGATCCGATTTCCGACAAGGCCCGGGAATTGAACCGGGAAATCTCCGAGCTGGAGGAGAAGATCCGTCGCCTGAACCAGGACGTATCCGCCGCGAAACCGGCTCCTGCCCCGCTCCCCGATACGCAAGTTCCCGCCAGCTGGGGCCGGATGCGGTCCACCTCGCGGCCGATGGGTCCGGCACCCCATTCAGCCGCCGGGTCTGCGGCGGCGGATCCGGTCCGGGGCCAGGCTCCGCGGTGGGAACCTCCCGCCTCCACGACCACC
>JAYUUX010000484.1:0-3707 GCA_043754645.1 Verrucomicrobiales bacterium
TGACGCTGATTCCTCATCTCCCGATATTCTCGCGACGTTTATATGGCCGCCAATCCGACCAAGTTGCTCGTGTCCCGCATGGAGGCTCTGGTCTGCATCAAGATCCAGGGCAAGGCGACCTGCGCGTCGAGCGTCGACTTCAAGCGCCTGCTCACCGAGCTGATCAACCACGGCACGACCAAGATCATCATCGATCTCGCGGACTGTCCGCTGATGGACAGCACTTTCCTGGGAGTCATGGCCGGAGCCGGACTCCAGCTTCGCGGCGAGTCGCCCTCTGCGGAAACGACGGTGCCGACCGAGGGTGTGCTTCGGCTGCTCAACCCGCAGGAGCGGGTCGTTGAATCGCTTGAGAGCCTTGGCATGACCCATTTGTTCCGCGTCATCACGGCCGCGCCCGACCAGCCCGGGAAGTTCGAGGAAGTCCAGTTGGGCGAAGTCACGAAGTTGGAGAACACGCGCACCTGCTTGGAAGCGCACCGGCTGCTCATGGACCTGAACGCGAGCAACGTTTCGAAGTTCCAGGACGTGACCTCGTTCCTGGCCGAGGACCTCAAGCGCCTCGAGGTCGCGCCCCGCTGACCGGCTGCGGTCGGATTCCCAGATTGCCGGGCTTCCCATTCGACAAGGTGACGTTGGTTCCCATACTCCGCGCCGCATGTTGAATCTGGCCGCGCTCAATCCGCAGCAACGCGACGCCGTCACGACCATCCGCGGGCCGGTGCTCATCCTCGCCGGAGCCGGCACGGGCAAGACCCGCGTCATCACCTTCCGCATCGCCCACATGGTCGCGTCGGGCATCAACCCCGGCCACATCCTCGGAGTCACGTTCACCAACAAGGCCGCGCGCGAAATGTTGGAGCGCGTCAACAAGCTGCTGCCCAAAGCGCCCAAAGGAGCGTCCGACGAGGAGAAGCCCGAGAAGCCGACGATCTGCACGTTCCATTCGCTCTGCGTCCGGATTCTCCGGAACCACATCGAGAAGCTCGGCTACAAGCGCAACTTCGTGATCTACGACGAGTCGGACCAGCTTGCCGCCATCAAGAAGATCATGAGATCGATCTCTGCGGAGGGGGAGAAGTCCGATCCTTCGGCGATTCTCGCGATGCTGAGCAAGTTCCGGAACGGCGGGTCGCGCTCGGCAGCGTTCGACGATCCGTCCGTAGCCGCTCTCGCCCAGCACGTGCAGCGCAAATACGAGTCCGCCCTCCGTGCGTGCAACGCGGTCGACTTCGACGACCTGATTCTCCTGACGATCCGGCTTTTCCGGGATCATCCGGACGCTCTGGAAGCCTGCCGCCTGAAGTATCGCTACATCATGGTGGACGAGTATCAGGACACGAACGCCGCGCAGTTCGAGCTCGTGAACGCACTGTCGAAGGAGCACCGGAACTTCTGCGTCGTGGGCGATGACGACCAGTCGATCTACGGCTGGCGCGGCGCCGAGATCGCCAATCTCCTCGATCTGGAGAAGCACTTTCCCGAGGTGAAGATCGTCAAGCTGGAGCAGAACTACCGCTCCACGACGAACATCCTCAACGCCGCCAACGCGGTCATCCGCAACAACGCCCGCCGCCGTGCGAAGCAGCTTTGGTCCGACAAGGGAAGTGGCCCGAAGATCCTCCTGCACACCTTCGTCAACGACGAGGAGGAGGCGAAGACGATTGTTGATCGCATCGAGTTCAACCGGGTAGGCCATCGGATTCCGTGGGGCGAGCAGGCGATCCTGTTCCGCACCAACCAGCAGTCGCGTCCGCTGGAGACCGCGCTGCGCAAGGCCGGTGTCCGTTACCGCCTCATCGGCGGGCAGAGCTACTTCGACCGTCGCGAGGTCCGGGACTACCTCGCCTTCGTGAAGATGATGCTCAACCCGCACGATGACGTGAGCCTTCTCCGCATCGCCAACACGCCGACCCGTGGATTGAGCGATGTCACGATGGAACGCCTGCTCTCCACGAGTCAGGAGCGCAGTTGCAGCGTCTACGCGACGATGCGGCATAGCGATGTGCTCGAGAGCCTCCAGCCGCGCACGCGTGATGCGGTCAACGCGTTCGTCGCCTTCATCGACCGGGTGCACGCTCCCCTTGCAGCCAACCAGCCCATCGGCCTCATGCAGTGGGCGACCGACTTCATGGCGGAGACCGGCTACTTCGAAGATCTTCGTCGGCAGGAGAAGGACCAGGAAATCGCGGACAACCGGATCAAGAACATCAAGGACCTGATCGCCGATCTTGATGGCGGGACGACCACCACGCACAAGCCGGCCGAGCGTTTGGCGACGTATCTGGAGGAGCTGTCCCTCGACAACGATCGGCGCAACGACAAGGAGACCGAAGGCGATCTGGTGACGATGATCACCATGCACAGCTGCAAAGGGCTGGAGTATCCGCACGTCTTCATCGTGGGACTGGAGGACGGACTGCTCCCTCACACCCGCTCCAAAACGGAGGGCACCACCGACGAGGAGCGGCGCCTCTTCTATGTCGCCATTACGCGGGCGATGCAGTCGTTGACCATCACGATGTGCACCGGGCGGAAACGCCACGGACAACTGTTTCCATGTCACCCGTCGCCATTCCTCAATGAGCTGCCCAAGGACCTGGTGGAGCAGGCCGATTCGGCCCAGAAGAAACCGGTGACCCAGAGCGACGGCCTCAAGTTTTTCGAGGCGATGAAAGCTTCCCTCGGAACCTGACCTGATGCGGGCTACCTCGGTCAGGCTTCACGGAACGAACGCACCTCGATGAGCTTGGACGCGCTGACCGGAGCGTCGAAGCCCTTCAGCGTGACTGTTCCCATGTCCTCGACTCGGGCCATCTGTCCGAGGGCCTTGCGTGTGTTGTCGTCGATCACGATCTCCATCGGCCCCGCGGCGCCGCAGAGCCGCGAAGCAAGGTTCACCCGTTCGCCGAGGACGGTGTAGTTGAGGCGGTCGGACGAACCCATGCATCCGGCCACCACTTCGCCAGTCGCCATGCCGACACCCATGCGGATCACCCGATCGGTGGATTGGTTGAGACGATCCCGCTCCTGAACCATGCGGATCGCGCAGCGGGCCGCGTTGTGGGCGTCCTTGTCCGTCGATAGCGGCGCACCGAAGACAGCCATGATCAGGTCGCCGACGAACTTGTCCACGACGCCATCGTGCTCGTGGACCACCCTGGTCAAGGCGGTCATGTGTTCGTTGAGCATGGCGATGACTTCGGCCGGGGGCATTCCCGCCGTCAGGTTGGTGAATCCGCGGATGTCGCAGAAGAGGACCGTCACCGTGCGCAGTTCACCGCCGAGGTTGGCGCCGCCGCCGCGCATCATCTCTTCCGCGACTTTTGGATCCGCCACGATGTTCAGCATGGTCCGGAACTTTTCCCGCTCGCCGAGCCCTTCCGCCATTTCGTTGAACGACTGGGTCAGGACGCCGATCTCGTCGCGCGACTTGATCGGGACACGGACGGAGAAGTCGCTCGCTCGGATCGCCTTTGTTGCATGGACGAGCGCGTTGATCGGTCCGGCCAGACCGTGCGTCAAAAGCAGGCTGAGGAGGAACGCGCCCAGCATGGTGACGGCGGCCGAGGTGATGATGCTGGTCCGGAGATCCGCGACCTCCTTCAAGGCCGCCGCCATGGGGAACAGGCCGACCTGGTAGGCCTTGCCAAAGGGTGAGCCGGGATTGAGTTCACGGTAGACCATGTGATGCGGTTCTCCCTCCA
>JAYUUX010000485.1:0-3088 GCA_043754645.1 Verrucomicrobiales bacterium
TGGTGGAGAGGTGGCTGAGTGGCTTAAAGCGCTAGTTTGCTAAACTGGTGTAGGGCCTAAAGCTCTACCGGGGGTTCGAATCCCCCCCTCTCCGCCACTTCTTCCAAGTTGTCATCCACCAACGGTTTCCGCTCAAAAACCATTCGGATCAAGAAGCCGAGTCAGAATCGGAGTCAGAATTCCAACGCCTATGTCGGACCCGCCGGGACCGGGCCAGCGGCTCATTGCAAATCCGTCCGGGTCGCCGGACCCATCGGCTTTCTTTGGTCGGTGCCAGTTCCAGCCGCACTCTCTTTTCGTGGTCGTATTTTGCCGGGCGTTCGGTCGCTTTCATCTCCTGAAGGACCGTTCCGAATCCATCCGCCTTCCTCCTCGCCTCGGATTCTCCCGCTCTTCGGCTCTCCCCGGCGTGCGCTGCGCTGTGCCTGTCCATCCATCCGTCCATTCCCCCTAGATGCTGCGAACAGATGGACGCTTCGAGCCTCGCGATCTCCACTGGCTCCGCCCACACGGTTGACAGCCAGCGACGAGGCTCATTGCCTTGGGTCGTGCGATTCACCATCGACCGGAAAGACCTCATCAATCTGGTGAAGCGGGTTGAGGGCAGGCAGCAGAAGAGCACCGACGGCAAGCCGTTGCTCCGCCTGTCCGCGCTCGGCGCTCGCGTCTTCGTCGAGGGAGTGAAGATCACGTGCGGCAATGAGGCCTTGGTCCTTGAGGAAGGTTCCTGCCGGGTGCCGCGCACGCTGTTTCTGGAACTGCTGAAGAGCTACAAAAAGAAGAACCTGACCATCTCGGCGGATGACAAGGTGATCCGGATCGAGAGCTTCTCCATGCCGCACGACGGCTACTCGAAGAAGGTAAAGCCGCCGGCCGAGTTCATGGAACCGCCCGTGACTGATACGTGGGTCGCGCAATCTTCGGGCGAAAAGCCCCAACCAAGAGTCGATGCCGAAGGCGCGGCCGATCCTATTCCGCCAGCACGGGGACGAAGACGGCCAGAAGGTTCGTGAGTCGGGAAGACTGGGGAACTGGCTACGCGAGGAACGGAGCGCTCATTTGCTCGCGGCGTTCATCTTCGCATCGATCATGGCACGGAGTTCCTTGGTGCGCTTCTGCGCCTCGGCGATCTGTTGGAGAGACAACTGCTTTCCGAGACGGTCGCGCGCGGTCGCTGCTTCAGTCACAGACTTCGCGGCCAAACTGAACCAAGCATAGCCCTCCACTTTGTCCGTATCGGCTAAAACCTCTCCCATATGGAATGCTGCGTAGGCACCTCCTTGGTCCGCTGCTTTGCGATACCACTTCACCACCTCGGCGGAGTTCGCCTCGACGCCGTGTCCGTGTTCGTAGAGCGCCCCCATGTTTATTTGAGCCGAGGCATCGCCTTCGTCGGCCGCCTGGGTAAACCACTTCCTCGCTTCCGCATAATCCATCTCCACGCCTTTGCCTAGGAAGTAGAGAGCTCCGAGGTTACATTTGGCGAAGCTAATGCCTTGGTCTGCTGCCTTGCGAAACCACTTTGCCGCCTCGACGAAGTTTGTCTCCACGCCTCGGCCATAAAAGAATGACAATCCCAGGTTGTCTTGCGCGATGGCGACGCCCTGGTCGGCGGCCTTGCGATACCATTTCGCTGCGTCAACAAAATTCGTCTCAACACCTTGGCCCTCGGCGTAGAGAATCCCCAGTTGCAATTGCTGTTTTGCGTCCCCCTGTTCCGCCTTCGCCTTGGTCTCGGCGAACTCCTTCTTTGGATC
Organism: Verrucomicrobiales bacterium; assembly: GCA_043754645.1. Lineage (GTDB taxonomy): Bacteria > Verrucomicrobiota > Verrucomicrobiia > Limisphaerales > CANJSG01 > CANJSG01. Next base: position 1,758 of record JAYUUX010000485.1, read on the forward strand.
GGCCTTTGACGTCTTTGCCGGCGTGGGATCTGCGGCCCGAGCTTGGTCTGTTGCGATCAACAAGCCGATCACCAGAAGGGCAAGAGTCGCGAGGCGCTGTGACGTGTTCATGCGATTTGAAGGGCCTTGGTTGAGAATCATCGAAGCTGAACCCAGGCTGGCCGCGCCCGCAACCCGTTTTGCCGCGTCGCACACTTGGTCCTCGTGCCCGCCGGCTCATGCCAGACTCAGCGGGTTAGCCCGGGCGGCATCACTTCCCGCCGGCCCGCTTCATGATGTAGTCGTCGGACGTCATGGCGACGAGTTCGTAGCCATCCTTGGCCAGCGCGTTCATCGCCAGGTTCATGTAGAACGAGCGATCGTCGACGCGGTCCGGTTTGCGGGCAGCCTTGAGCTGGTTACCGAGGATCTCTGTCGATCCGTCGGGGCGGATCAGGTGGGTGTTTTCGCGGCCGGCCCAACGGAGCGTGGCATACTCGAAACGCGCGGGAGTCATGGGCTCTGCGGCCAAGGTTGTCCGGGACGGCCACAACGCGATGGTGGCGGCGAAAACAAGGAAGCCGAGAAGGGCGAGCAAAGGGCGGGTCTTCATTTTGAGGGTGGGTTGATCAGGAGATGTTCCGACTTCAGGCGCATGTCGAAGAAGAGGCGGCCGGAATACGTTCGCCGGCTTTAAAGAAGCCGTTCGGTGCAAAGAACTTCTTCTGGGTGAAGAGCCCGGGCGTGTTGGCCGGCGGATACGCGACGAACTCGACCTGCGGCGCGTTGGCCCAGCTGCCGAGGAATTCCCCTTCGGGGTTCGTGCGCACGGTGAACTGCGTCGGCGTCTTGCCGATGTAGTCGTTGTTCACCTCCACGCGCATGTCCGGCGGATCAGACTCGATCTGGATCGTCTTGGTCAGCGGCCCCGTGGCGCAGCCGGAAGCGAACACGACGGCCAGCAGGGTGGTGAGTGGCAGGGGTTTCATGGTTGTTCTTTGAGAGGATGGAGAACCAGCGACGCGAGAAACGGAGCGTTCACTTGCTCGCGGCGTTCGTCTTCGCGTCGATCATGGAGCGGAGTTCCTTGGTGCGCTTCTGGGCTTCGCCGACCTGTTGGGGAGACATTCGCTTTTCGAGTTCGTCGCGCGCTGTGGCGGCTTTGGTCTCCGTCTTCGCCGCCACGTTGAACCACGCATAGGCCTCGACATAGTCTTTCTCGACGCCTCGGCCACTCGCGAAAGCTACGGCCAAATTGGATTGCGCAACTGAGTAATTTTGCTCGGCTGCCATCCGATACCAGCTGACGCCTTCGGTGTAGTCCTTCTCGACTCCCTGGCCGTTGAAATAGG
>JAYUUX010000486.1:0-3776 GCA_043754645.1 Verrucomicrobiales bacterium
CTCCGCCGCGGCGATCCAGCTCGCGCCCTCCCCGTCGATGGGGCAGGCGTTGAACTGGGACGCCGCGCAGGTCCGCAAGCTCCTCGGCGAAAAGGCCGGGCTTGATGGCTTCACCAACTGGTCCGGTGCCGACCGCATCACCATCACGCGGCGCACCCGTCTGCTGGCCGAGGGCGAGTTGAAGGACCTCCTCCAGGCCTCGCTCCAACGCGACCATGTGAAGGAAAGGGGTGAGCTTGAACTCCGGTTCGGCCGTGCTTGGAACGGGATGCAGGTCACCGACGAGCCGGTCTCAGTCCGCATTGTCGACGTGCCGGCCACGGGCCTGAGCCAGAGCTTTGTCTGCCGCTTCGAAGTCCAGTTGTCGGACCGCCGCGTCGCGGAGCTCCAGGTCCTGCTGCAGGCGCGCATCTGGCGCGACATCGTCGTCAGCTCGGGTCCGGTTCGTCGCGGAGAAGCGCTTCGCAATGCGGATGTGAAACCCGAACGCCGCGACATCGTGGCGATCCGCGACTTCGTTCCCGCGAAGGCGTTGGAGGAGGGGGATCTCGAAGTCACCGAGAACCTCGTAGCCGGAGTGCCCCTGACGGGACGCTCCGTCCGCACGCGGCCGGTCATCCTCCGCGGCGCCATGGTCGAGGCGTGGGTCCGCGACGGCGGCATGCAGATTTCCCTCAAGGTCGAGGCGCTCGAAGACGGCGTCCTTGGTCAGACCCTGCGGGTGCGGAATCCGAAAACCAAACGAGAACTCCTCGGAAAGGTGCACAATGAACAAACCGTTATCCTCCATCTTTGAACGGGCCTACGAATGGGCCCAGAAAAACGGCGTTTCCACCGACCCGCGTGTCGGCCGGGAATCCTCGCTCGAGCGCGACTCGAAGCAGTGGAAGCGCGTGTCGAACCGGCTGAAGGCCGGCGAATCGCAGACGTCCATCTTCCGCAAGGCGGCCCTGATGGCCGTCTTCATTTCGTTCGCCGCCGGGGCCTCCGCCGATTCGCTCTGGAAGCCGGGCGCCCGCTCGGGATTGTCCGACAAGAAGGCGTCGGCCATCGGCGACATCGTGACGATCGTCGTCCAGGAGAGCGCCACAACGTCGAAGCAGAACAACACGAAGACCTCCAAGTCCTCGGAAATCGACGCGAGCATCTCCAGCTTCCTCTACGGCCCGACCGCCAGCGGACTCCTGACCAAGGGAGGCCAGTATCCCGCCCTCAAGGCCGGCGCGAAAAACTCGTTCGACGGCGGCGGCCAGATCAACAACTCCGAGCAGATCAACGCCCGCATCGCGGTCCGCGTGGTCGACGTCCTCCCGAACAACACGATGATCGTCGAAGGCCGGCGCCGCACCGCGTTCTCCGGCGAGAAGCAGGAGGTCGTCCTCCGCGGCGTGGTCCGAGGCGACGACGTCTCGGCCTTGAACACCGTCCTCAGCTACAACGTGGCCGACGCCTCGATCAGCATCGTCTCCTCGGGTTCGGTATCCGACACGCAGAAGAAGGGCTGGTTCACCAAGACGTGGGACAAGGTCAACCCCTTCTGAGACGCGTTCCCATGCGACTTTTCTGGCACTTCGGGCTGATGGCGCTTCTGGGCGTCCATTCGGCGTTTGCAGGCTCCCGTCTCAAGGATGTGGCGATGATCGCCGGGGCGCGGGACAACCAGCTTTCCGGTCTGGGCCTGGTCGTGGGCATTGCGGGCGACGGTGACAAGAACCCGATCTACACGGTGCAATCCGTGGCCAACCTCCTCAAGCGGCACGGGATCACCGTGCCGGCGCAGGCGTTGGTGTCGAAGAACGTCGCGGTCGTCATGGTCACGGCCGAAGTCCCCGCGTTCAAGAAGGCCGGAACCCGGCTGGATGTCACCGTGTCCTCCATGGGTGATGCGAAGACATTGCAGGGCGGCGTGCTCCTACAGACACCGCTCATGGGCGGCTCCGACGGCGAGGTCTATGTCGTCGCCCAGGGACCTCTGACGATCGGCGGCATCTCGGCGGGGAACGAGTCCGCGTCGGTCCAGAAGAACCATCCGACCGTCGGACAGATCTCCGGTGGCGGCATCGTTGAAAAGGAGATCCCGGCCGAAGTGGTCCTGAACAATTCCGTCGAGGTCCTCCTGCGCGAACCCGATTTCACCTCCGCGGCCCGCGTGGCGGACGCGGTCAACTCGAAGTTCACCAATGCCGCCGTGGCCATCGACTCGACAACCGTGCGGGTGCGTGTGCCCGAAAAGTTTTCCGGCTCCGAGGTGTCCTTCCTGGCCCGCCTGGAAGCGGTCGAAGTCGAGTCCGACATCCCTGCCCGCATCATCATCAACGAGCGGACCGGGACGATCGTCGCGACCACCCGTGTGCGTATCTCCGCGTGCGCCGTATCCCAGGGCAACATCACGATCACCATCGCCAACTCGAGCGACGTCTCGCAGCCCAACGCGTTGAGCAATGGGGGACAGACCGTGGTGACGCCCAGGACGGATGCCAACGTGAAGGAGGACAAGGGGGCCCTGGTGCCTTTGCCGGACATGCCGACCGTCGAGAAAGTCGCGCAGTCGTTGAACGCCCTTGGCGTCACGCCCCGCGACATGATGTCGATCTTCATGGCCATGAAGCAGGCCGGAGCGCTCCAGGCGGATCTTCTCCTTCGTTGAACCGTCTGCCTAGCTCTCCGCTTTTTCCAATGAACCCAGCCATCTCCGGAGTCACTTCAGCCAACGCGAGCCGGCCGGCCGAGGAAGTCGGTCGATCGGCAACAATGTCCTCGGGGGAAAAAGTAGCCGAGCTCTCCCGCCAGTTCGAAGCCTTGCTCCTGAGACAGATGTTGAAGGAGGCGCGCAAGCCGATGCTCGGGGACACGCTCACGGGGAAGTCCTCCGTCTCAAAGATTTATGACGACATGGTCACCGACCGTCTCGCCGATGCGATCGCCAGCAGCGGCGATGTCGGCCTGGGCACAAGCCTTCAGGCACAATTGATGCGACAGCAGGGAGCCGGCGCGGCTGCCGGGGAAAACAATGCCGCGAAGACGTCCGAAGGAAACCGCAGCAAATGAACGTTCAGTTGGAACAGTCCGAAAAACTGGTGGCAGCCCTGAGGGAGGAACTGGAAACCTATGGAGGAATCCTGGCCGCCCTCGACAACCAGCAGGACGCCGTCATGGCCCGCGCGGCGGACGCCCTGATGGACACCGTCCACCAGATCCACGGGCAGATGGGCGAGGTGGAACAAGCCCGCGCGCGCCGCGAAGCCACGCGCCACTCGGCGGCCGCCGCGCTTGGTCTTCGCGAGGACAGCACTTTCCGCGAGATCATCCCGGCCCTCCCAAACCACTACCAGGGGCTCGTCACCGCCCTGGTCGACGAGAACAACGAACTGCTCGTCCGGGTCCAGCAACGCACGCGGCAGAACCATCTGCTGCTGCGGCGTTCGGTCGACCTCATGCAGAGTTTCCTTTCAAGCCTGTTTCCCCGCCAGGAGACGCAGGTCTATGACCAGCGCGGCGGTCTGCCGGGCCGTGTCGTGCCGATCCGATCCATCTACGAGGCCGTGGGCTGACCATGACAGGACTAGGATTATTCGGTTCCCTCAGCATGGCGACGCGCAGTCTCTCGACCGCGCGCGCCGGCACCGAAGTCGCGGGGAACAACCTCGCGAACGTCAACACCCCCGGCTACGCGCGGCAGAGGGTCTCCATCGTGACGAGCGGAAGCGTTCCTTCGTCGCTCGGGCCGCAGGGCACCGGCACGATGGCCGTCGGGATCACGAGCCTCCGGGACGCCC
>JAYUUX010000487.1:0-9035 GCA_043754645.1 Verrucomicrobiales bacterium
ATTGTCGTCACTTGCGACGGTGGACCTTCAGCCCTTCAAGCGCTTCTCCAACTCCGCCGGTGTCGCGCTGGCGTGGATGGCGTCGGCCAGCTTTTGGAGAAGCGCGGGATCGAAGGCGTCGAGGAGCGAGAGCTTCAGGACGTCGTCTCCGTCGCGGAGGGTGACGTGGTCCCATTGGGCGGACTCGACGAGCTTGCCGAACTTGCCGACGCAGAGGCCGCGAATCCACGCGCGCGTGGTTTCCGGCGGATGGGTGACGGCGTGAGCCACGTCGGCTTCGGGCGGAGTGCCGATGAAGCTTCCGGCCTGTTCGAGTCCATAGAAAAGGCCTTCAGCGGGATCAAGGCGGCTGTATTCCAAGTCGAGGCTTTGGAGCCACGGATCGTCGTCGGCGACCTCGTTCGCCTTCTGGAATTCGCGGATCAATTTCAGCTTCGCCACCCAGTCGAGCCGGTCGGCGCAACGCATCGGATCGACGGCCAGGTCGTCGAGCCCGCGGGACCATTCGGCCAGCGTCCATTCCTTCCACGGCGCATCGATCTCGCAATGGGCGCGGGCGAGTTCGATGTAGGCGCGTTGCACGTCGATGGCGGACGAGTTTCCGCCACCGCTCAAACGAACCGGCCAACGATACGAAAGGTCCCGGGAGATTTCCTTCAACGCCTTCAACGGCGTGGCGAGGGTGGGCGCGTTCAAGGCGGGATTGCGGGCGAGCGCTTCGAGAACGAGCGCCGTGGTGCCGACCTTCAGGCGCGTGGCGAAGGGGGACATGTTCGCGTCCCCGATGATGACGTGGAAGCGGCGGTAGAGCGCGGGATTGGCGTGCGGCTCATCGCGGGTGTTGACGATGGGCCGGCGCTGCATGGTGTCCACGCTCTGGAGTTCGGTGAAGAAGTCGGAGCGTTGCGCGATCTGGAAGCCGGGACCGACGAAGCGGTCCTCATCCTCGACGGCGAACTTGCCCGCACCGGCGAAGACCTGCCGCGTGACGAGGAACGCCTGGACCGATTTCGCCAGCGTGTTCCACGGCAGGCCGCGCGGGACGAGGTAGTTCTCGTGGCAACCGTAGCTGTGGCCGCGGAAGTCGGTGTTGTTCTTGTAGAGACGGACGGTGCTGCCGCGCTGCTCGGACAGGGCCTGGGCGCACGCGGTCAGGATGCGTTCACCGGCGCGGTCCTGGGCGGCGAGTTCGTCGAGCGTGCTGCACTCGGGCGTGCAGTATTCGGGATGGGCGTGGTCGTTGTAGAAGCGGGCGCCGTTGCTGAGGACCACGTCGCTCTTGATCTCCACGAAGCTGAGTTCGCGCCGGGTGTCCTGCTCGACGTAGTTGGCCTCGTCGGTGTCCTGCCGGAGTTCGTCCACCTCGAAGCCGCGCATGTCGCGGTGGGGATTCTCGCAGGCGTAGTCCCAACGCATCTGCACACCGGCCGAAGCGGCACTGCGGACGAGCGCGATGGATTCAGCCACGACGTCGAGATCGGGCGCGTCGTCGCGCGTGATGCCGACCTCGGTCTCAATGCCGAAGAGGACGGGGGGAATCTGGGTCGCCATGATCAGTGGTCTGAGACTTGGGCTGCAGGCCTTTCAGACTCCCCATCGAGGATAGGTTGCCGATGGACGGCTCGTGCCGTGCGCAACAGATACAGTCCCAACGCCAGTTGCAATGCTCCTCCGACATAGGCTCCCCAAGGCGCGCCTGCCAATTGCGAGAACAGTGACATCGGAAGGAAGAACCGGACCGGCACCAGTGCAAATCCACAGAGGGCGGCTGAGAAACCGATCAAGCCTAGCCCAAATCCGATCCATGGGTTTGCGCATCGGGTCATGAAAGTCTGCAGGGAGAAAACCATCGTTACCACCGCCCAAAGGAAAACTACGGGGATGAACATCATCCCCACAACGTATCGAGCGGGGCTGCCAAGATCCCCGCCATTCTGAATCCTCTGGATATCGAAGAACGCTTTTCCCGTCAGGAAAATGACGGCAGTTGCTGTCAATACGACGGCAGCCATCACCATGATCGCTTGGACTCCACCAAGACCTTCATGAATCGGTTCATCCGGAGAATGAGAGTGCCTTGGTCCCATGGATTGTCAGATCACCCCGCTCCCACCGTCGTTCTTCCTCGGATGGACGGGCCCGAGGCGGATGACGTCGTCTGAGTCCAAGTCGCTCGCTTGAGCCCGTTCCCGGAATTTCTGCCCACGGTCATGTGCCGGGAGCTCAACCTTCAACTTCAGCTTCTTCAACACTTCGCCCAGTTCCCTCTTCGCGTGCGGGTAAGTGAGATACCGTCCGCGAATCGGCGTTGCCGCCTCATAGATCAGCTCCGGATGTTGACGAAGGGAATCAACGGACAGGTCAAAGCGAAACATCGTGAATGCAGAACGGTCGGTGCCATCACCCAAGTCCTTCCAGGACCTGGGCCACTCGCCGGGATGCGAAACCACATAGGCATCGAGGTCACGGATGACGGCCGCCGTTGTATACTCACTCTTCAAGTTCGAGACCTGTGGATAGAAAGCCCAAGTGACGACGCTGATCACGATGACGAGCACGACCGCCAATCCCAAGAGAGCTTGTTTGATAGTCTTGCGCATACGCGAGTTTCTCTCGTCTCAAATCACCCCACTGCCACCCTCGTTCTTCCTCGGACGGACAGGGCCGAGGCGGATGACATTGTCGGGATCGAAGTCGGTCAGCTTGAGCCAGTCTTCCGTGATGTCGCTCGGGGGGAAGAGGTCGTTCTCCTCGTATTCCTTCCGCAGCGCGAGCAGGAGGTCGTCGCGCGTAATCGGGGAATCCGCGCCCTGCTCGATGGAGCGGTTGATGGCGTAGCTCTTCGCGCGTTCCACGATGGCGGCGATGATCGCGCCGCTGGCCATGTCTCCACGGTGGAGGAATTCCTTCCGGCCGCTGCGGAAGGCGATTTCGAGAAACTGATTGTCCGTCGTCTTGGCGTAGTGCGCGTCGGTGACGGCCTTGGCGAGATCGGCGGACGGTTCGGCCAGCGGGAGCGAATCCTTCAGGTAGATGCGGTAGATCTGCTCGGCGCCCGCGCGGTCGGGGCGGCTTACCTTGATCTTCCGGTCGATGCGGCCGGGGCGGAGAATGGCGGGATCGATCAGGTCGGCGCGGTTCGAGGCGAGGATGACGACGACATTCTGCAACGGCTCGATGCCATCCATCTCCGTGCAGAACATCGGCACGAGCGTGCTGAGGATGCTGCTCTGACGCCCGGCGCGGCGCGTGCCCAGGATGGACTCGGCCTCGTCGATGAAGAGGAAGGCCAGAGCGCCGTCGGAGGCGCGCTCGCGGCATTGGGCGAAAAGGTCGCGGACCTGCCGTTCCGATTCGCCGACCCACATGTTGAGGATCTCAGGGCCTTTCACGTGGAGGAAGAATTCCGGTCGATCCACGCCGGTCTGTTCGCGGAGCTGCTGGCGCAGGTTGTAGGCGGTGGCTTTGCCGAGAAGCGTCTTGCCGCAGCCGGGAGGGCCGTAGAGGAGGAAACCCTTGGGCACCTGATGCTCGAAACGCCGGAAGAGTTCCTTGTGCAGGATCGGTTGCTCGATGGAACGCCGGATGGCCTGCACGGCGGCGTCCTGACCGCCGATGGCGGACCACGGAAGGACCGTCACGGTTTCCAGTGAACGCTCGATGCGTTTGCCCATGCCGATGACTTCGAGGGCGACGCGTTGGTTGGCGTCGAGCCGGACTTCCATGGCGGGCTTGAGCTTTTCCTTGGCCAGCAGGGCGGAGCGTTGGACGACGAAGGGCGTCAGGCCCGATTCCTGGCCGAGACGCAGGCGACCGTCGGAAAGGAGTTCGTCGATGCGGACGATGGGGCCGTTGCGGTCGAAGCCGAGGCCTTGCACGACGGCGAAGGCTTCATTGCAGAGGACGCGTTGGCCGATCTGAAGGCTGGTCAGCGGAATGGCCGGATCAACTCGACAGACGTAGTCGGTGCCGCCGAGACAGACGTGGGCCTTGTCGGAATCGACCGCCGCGAGAAACGTCCCGACGCGGAAGGCGGGCGAACGCAGCTTCTCGACGATGGCGTCGAGCTTCTCCAAGGCTTCGCGGGCCTGCTCGTTGAGTTCCTCCGTCTGCTGGATGCGGTCGCGCAGGTAAATCAGGTCGAGGATCGAGGTGTGACGCGGCGGGAGCTTGCGGGCGATCAGGTCGATGAGCTGGAGCGTCGACATCTGGTCGAGTTCCTCGCGCGGAAGCAGGTCTGCGAGGGCCTTGGGCGGCTGGATCGGTTCGCCGGAAGACCCGAGGGTTTCATCACCGCCAAGCCCGGAAGCACCCGCCTGCTGGTTCGTCTTCTTCTTCGAATCGGCCATTCACGGAAGGTAAGGCGGGACCGTTCGTTTGCAATCCGGGCGACCGTGAGTCGCCCGGTCCAAAGAAAACAGCGTGACAAACCCTCATTCGCCGATACTTTTTGCGGCCCTTAGCCGACCCTATGGTCTAGCGGTTAGGACACCTCCCTTTCACGGAGGTAGCCGGGGTTCGATTCCCCGTAGGGTCGCCATCTTCTTCACTCAGGTTTTCGAGACGCAGCACGGTTTTGGATTCCTACGGGGCACTGGCTGCGAGGTATCCGGGTTGACGCTTCCCGGCCGCAACTATCCAAACAGGCCGGCGCTACTTGGCTCGCTTATGCTCCGTCCTCGCCAACTCGTGGCAGGTGTCGGCTACCGTCGCCAGCATCTCGAGAAACCGTTCGCGGTCCGTCTCCGGCACACCCACGAGAAGTTCCTGCTGGAGCGCCACGGCGATGACCCGGGCCTCTTCGTATCGCTCGAGGCCGGTCGGCAGCAGGCGGATCCGGTAGGCTCTGCGGTCCTTCTCGTGGATCTGGCGTTCGATCATTCCCGCTTTCGACATGCGCTCGAGCAACGACGCGATGGTGTTCGGGTCGCTGGCCATCCGCAGGGTCAGCGCGCTTTGGAAAACACCCTCGTCACCACCCTCGAGGATCGTTCGCATCGCCGTGAACTGGTCGGGCGTGACCCCGAGATGCGCGATGCGCCTCCGGAACGTCTGGTTCAACCCATACCAGGCTCGCCGCAGCAGTATCGGCAGGCGCCGACGGTTCGGACTGTCGATGGGAAGCGGGTCGGGCTGGGATGATCTGGGGCGCGGCATGGCGTTGGAAAGTCAGGCTCGGTCAAATTGATACGTGTAAGTATTATTTCGGTTGCATGGGGCATACTCGTGTAGAATAGTTTGCCGCAATCAAACCACCGTTTCTGCGACACAGCCTGCGGAAACGGTTTTCAACTGACAACTCCATGAACGTTCCAAGATTCATTTCCCTGGTGCTCGTCGCAGGTGCCCTTTCCGCCGGAGCCGCCGAACCCATCCGCGGTTGGTTGAACTGGCGCGGGCCTGAACAGACCAGCGTTTCACACGAAAAGGGACTCCCGGCAACGCTCGACGCCAAGAAGACCCTGTGGACGGCGGATTTCCCGGGTCAATCGACCCCCGTCATAGCCAACGGCCGGCTCTATATCAACGGCTACCTGGGCGACGGACAGGATTTGCAGGAAGTGGTCCGGTGCTTTGACGCGGAATCCGGCAAGCTGATCTGGGAACATCGCGAGAGCGATTTCCTCAGCGACACCATCTACCTACGCTACTCGACCTCCAGCCCGACGGTCGATCCCGAGACCGGCAACGTCTTCGTCCAGGGCACCCAGGGCATGCTGTTCTGCTTCACCCCGGACGGCAAAATCCTCTGGAAGCATTCCATGATGGAAAAATTCGGCCGTCTCACCTTCCCCAACAGCCGCACGGCGACGCCGGTCGTGGACAAGGAATTGGTCATCATCCGGGGAATCACAAGCTCCTGGGGCGCCCACGGAGCCGCGGGCGACCGGTTCTACGCGTTCGACAAGAAGACCGGTGACCTCGTCTGGTCCAGCGCTCCGGGCGACCGTCCCCAGGACAACACCTTCTCGCAGCCCTATCTGGATTTCTGGAACGGCAAACGCGTGCTCTACAGCGCCGGCGGCGATTCGACGATCCTCGCAATCAACGCCCGCACCGGTGAACCACTCTGGCGCTTCCCCTTCGCCAAGGCGGGCGCCAAGGGCGGCATCAACGCCGCGCTGATCCGCTACAAGGACAAGCTCATCGCCGTGCATGAATCGGAGAACGTCGACAGCTCCGAAATCGGCCGCATGTCCGCCTTCCGCATTCCCGTGAGCGTCACGCCCTCGAATGCCACCACGCCCTACGTGTTCGGACCGAAGGAGCTCGAAGTCTGGCGTCAGCCCAAGGTCGGCTCGCTTGCAAGCTCCCCTATCCTTGTAGACAACATGATCTACGAGGTGACCGGTGTAGGCGATCTCGCCGCCATCGACGCCGACACCGGCAAACTACTCTGGGAACAGAAGCTCGCCATCGAACAACGCCAGAGCACCCCGTTCTACGCCGACGGCAAACTCTACGTCGCAATGTATACGGCCGCCCTTGGCGAAGAAGCTGCCAAGAAAGCCGCCGAAGCCGGAGAGGCGGGCGGTGCCGGTGAGCTGTTCGTGATCAAACCCAGCCGCGAAAAATGCGAGATCCTCAGCCGCACGCTGCTCGAAGGAAAATGTTTCGGATCGCCCATCGGCTACAACGGCAAGCTCTACGTCCAGACCGACAAGAAGCTCTATGCGTTCGGCAAAGCCGGGAACAACCCCGGCCTGCCGCCGCAAGCCGCCGCCGCCGATTGGCCCAAGGCAGGACCCGCCACCCAACTCCAGGCGATCCCCTACGAAGTGCTCCTCAAGCCGTCCGAGAAGAAGTCCTTCCGCATCCGTTCGCTCGACGCCAACGGCTTCACCGTGGACGAGAACATCGATCCCAAGTCCGTGAAATGGGAGTCGTTCATTCCTCCGACGGCCTTGGTCAAAGCCACCATGAAGGCCGCGTTCGACGCCGAAGGCCATCTCGTCGCCGATGCCGCCCTCGCCCCCAGCGCCGGCCAGTTCAAGGCCACGCTTGGCCAGATGACCGGCTACATAAAGGGGCGCATCCTTCCCGGCCTGCCGCTCAAGGTGGACTTCGAGAACGTGGAGCTGAGCAACATGACCACGAACACGATCGAGCCGGCCACGGCGTTCAACTTCCCTCCGCTTCCGTGGAACTCGGCCCGCTTCCGCTTCGAGGTCCGCCAGGCTCCCGGTGAAGGCAGCACGAAGGCGCTGACCAAGACGATCGACAACAAACTCTTCCAGCGTGGCCAGATATTCTTCGGCCATCCCGAGACAAAAAACTACACCCTCGAGGCCGACGTCATGACCGAGGGCAATCGCCGCAAGATGTCCGAGGTCGGCGTGATCAACCAGCGCTACATCATCGTGCTGAAGGGCAATTCGCAGGAACTCGAGGTCAACTCCAACCAGGAACGGATCAAGGTTGCCGTGCCCTTCAAGTGGGCGCCCAACGCGTGGTATACCATCAAGTCCCGCGTCGATGTCGCCGCCGACGGCTCCGGCGTGGTCAAAGCGAAGGCGTGGAAGAAGGGCGATCCCGAGCCCGAAGCCTGGACCATCCAGGTTCCGCACAAGTTCGCCCACGCCAACGGCACCCCGGGACTGTTCGCCTTCACACCGCAGGAACAGCGCGCCTACATCGACAACATCAGCGTCACCGCCAACTGAGCCAATTCATCCTCTCCAGAGTTCAAACCATGAAACACCTCACTCTCCTGACGGCCGCGCTCCTCGCCTGCGGCACCATCACCCGCGCCGAAGACTGGCCGCAATGGGGCGGCAATGATCCGGGCCGAAACATGTATTCGAAGGCCAAGGGTCTTCCCGACAAGTTCGACGCCGGCAAACTCAAGACCGGGACCGAGGAAGTGGACATCGCCACCACCACGAACGTTAAGTGGGCGATCAAGCTCGGATCACAAAGCTACGGCAATCCCGTCGTCGCCGACGGCAAAGTCTATGTCGGCACCAACAACGAGTCGCCCCGCGACAAACGCCACGTCGGTGATCGTTCGATCCTCATGTGCCTGGACGAAAAGACCGGCGACCTTCTCTGGCAGCTCGTCGTTCCCAAGCTGAAGTCCGGCAAGGTCAACGACTGGGAACAACTCGGCCTGCTCGCGGCCCCGCTCGTAGTCGGTGATCGCCTCTGGATCGTCACCAGCCGCTGCGAAGTCCTCTGCCTCGACGTGAACGGCATGACCAACGGCAACGACGGCCCCTACAAGGACGAAGCCAAATACGTCACGCTCGACACCGGCAAACCGCCGATGGAACAGGGTCCCAAGGACGCCGACATCATCTGGCGCTACGACATGATGGACGAGCTCGGCGTATTCCCGCACAACGCGGCCAACTCCTCCGTCAACATCGTCGACGGCAAGCTCTTCGTCTGCACCTCCAACGGCCAGGACTGGACCCACGTCAACATCCCCTCGCCCAACTCGCCGAGCTTCATCGCCCTTGATCCCAAGACCGGCGAACTCCTCGGCGAAGACGACGCCGGCGTCGGCCCCCGCATCTACCACGGCCAGTGGACCTCGCCCTCGTCCGGCAAGGTGAACGGCAAGTCCCAGGTCTACTTCGGCGGCGGCGACGGTGTGCTCTACGCCCTCGACACGACGCCCGTGAAGGAAGGCGACGTCAGCATCCTCAAGAAGGCCTGGTGGTTCGACGCCGTGCCGCCCGAATACAAGGTGAAGGATGGAAAGCCCATCAAGTATCCCGCAGCGGAGGGCCCGTCCGAAATCAATTCCACCCCGGTCTTCTACAAGAACCGCGTCTACGTCGCCATCGGCCAGGATCCGGAACACGGCGAAGGCGTCGGCAACCTCGTCTGCATCGACGCGACCAAGACGGGCGACGTCACCAAGACCGCCCAGATCTGGGGCTACAAGGGCATCCATCGCAGCATATCGAGCGTCTCCATCGATCCCGATACCGGCCTGCTCTTCGTCGGCGACTTCTCGGGCTTCGTGCATTGCCTCGATGCCGAAACCGGACAGTTCTACTGGAAACACGACATGAAGGCCCACATGT